>JAYWHK010000212.1:0-129305 GCA_043777755.1 Saprospiraceae bacterium | reverse complement strand
CCCATCACAACCAACCCATCGTGCTTTTGCTTTTGGGCTTACTTATTGCCTACTCCGTACGGCAATCGTAGCCCAACGCAAAGCACTCTTTTTGACCCACCTTTTCCTTTTGATTTTTTTTGCTCACAGGAAAGGCTCGAAATAGGGCTAACCAACTGACTGAAGAAAAGCACAAAGGCGAAAGCCAATATCCCTGTGGCGAAGCACAGGCGAATCGTCGTGGCGGAACGCAGTACGGCAATACCCCGAATAGTTGAGCCAACCGCCGCCGCGATACACACGACGAGAGCGATTGTCTGAATACCAATCTTCGCACCATTCCCAAACGTTGCCACTCATGTCAAAAATGCCCAATTCATTAGGTATTTTCAAGCCTACAGGCTTTGTTTCTTGATTGCTATTTCCGTCATACCAACCTACAAGGTCTAAATTTTCGCTGCCGCTAAATTCAAAATCATGGGTTTGATTCCCGCCTCGTGCAGCATATCCCCATTCCGCTTCGCTCGCAAGGCGGTAGCCGTTTGCTTTTTGATGAAAGAAAATTGGTGTTTTTTTATCAAGATTTTTTAAAAGTGCATATTGGTTTTTTTCTTTTCCAAAAGGCTTTGAAAAAGCGGAATCGTGGTAATAATAAGGGATTTTACCCGTTTTTTCGCTTAGTGCATTGCAAAATACTACTGCATCAAACCAAGAAACTTCTTCTACGGGTCGTTGCTTTCCTATAAAATGCGAAGGATTATTACCCATAATTTGCTGCCACAAGCATTGGGTCACGGGCGTTGCCGCCATGAAAAAATCAGCGACTTGATGTTGAGTATTGGTTTCGCCCATCGTGAAGCTGCCGCCTTCGACGGGTAGCATCTTGAAGCCAAAAGGTTCTCCTTCAAAAACTTGGAATGAACTAAAAACTGTGGTGCTTGCTGCCATACATTTTGATTTAATGTGCAAATATACATTTTTATTTGTAATGTGGAATTATAGGAAAAGTTTATATTTGGTCGCAAAGATTTGTTCATTGCCATTGAGGATAGAGTAACGAGCAATGTCTTGGTCTGTTTCGCTGTAATGTGACCAACCCAATTCGGCACACATTGTGTCCCGAATTGGAAAAATAAGGTAAAACTGCCTTGTTTTGCGTAACTCTCGTTCATCAAATCCTTTTCCAAACGATTTACTCAACTCCAAAGATAGGATTTTCAACAAGTGAGTACCATACGCTACACGTTCTTGTCCGTTTTGTTCTTCTTCGACGATGTATTTTCCGACCAACCAATACGCCTCTACCATTGCGCTATTGACGGCAGTATAGGCTTTTTGCCTTGCATTTTCTAAAATTTCCTTGACATTAGAAACAAAAATCTGATTTTGTTTGGATAGAGTTCCATTGCAAAAACGGTTTTAATATTTGAAGAGCAAAGATAATGAAAAAGTTGCTAAAAAAAAAAGCGCAATATTCTAACAGAATATTGCGCTTTTTTTTTAGCCATTTGCAAATGAAAGGGACAAAAAAATAAAAATGACGGTCTAAATGAAGCAGAAAGTGCTGAAATGGAGCGATTTATGACGACTAAGCTGTTGTACATTTGGCAAAAACTAAGGCGATGTAAAACTTAATGCAGCCTGATGAGCCAATATATTTCAACCATAAAATTGTTAGAACTTAACAATTAAGTCAAAGTAGAAGAACGTTTTGAAACAATCAATTAAATTAGCTCTTTTCCAAGCACTACAAAAAGCTCTTCGACATTTTCTCCCGTTTTGGCACTTGTGACAATATCAACCTTCGTTGGAATAGATGCCAGAACATCTGCCAATTGTGTTTCGCTGAGTAAATCTTTCTTGTTACCTACAACTTTTACAGCACCATCAGGCAACATATTTTTTAAATATTCTAAATCCGATGCAATATTAATGTGCGTAGAAGGTCGGTTGAGGTCAAAAACATAGATAATACCGCTTGCTCCGAGGAAATAGGACACAGGAACTTTGTCCTGCGCAACTTCTCCAGCAATGTCCCATAACAAAATAGACAATTCTCGCCCGTCTATTTCAATGGTTTTTTTATTGACTTTTACGCCGATGGTCGTCAAATATTTTTCATCAAATTTACTATAAATAAATTGATTGAAAAGTGAAGTTTTGCCTACGCCAAAACTCCCAGTCAGAATTACTTTTCTACTAATCATACGCTGCTACAATAGCTTGTGTTTTTTCTACAAATCTGTTCGTTTCATCTGGTGTATTTTCCTTTTGCGGAGCTATAAAATAATCATGTAACTTTTGAGAAATAAGGTCATATTTCTCATCTAAATCACTTTGTTTGTAATTATTAAGCTCATTCAAGGCAAAATGCTGTAATTCATCGTTTATTTTCTCTTTTTCTTCGCTTGAAACCGAGCCACTCATGGCAACAGATACATAATAAGTGTGAAAATTATAAAGTAAAATTTTATAAGTTCCGTATTGAATCATTTCCAATTCTTCATTTTCACGCTGAAAAGCATCTTCTACAAATGCTTTGATGGCGGTCAGCATTCCTGCAATAACATCTTTGTCCACGGCAGGACTCAACGACGCTGCACCCATCAACAAGCCCGAATCTCGTTGGATTAAGCACACTTCTTCCACCGTTGGGCGGTCTAAATTTTGCAAAATCACCTCTTGTTGTTTGATACCAAAAACATTTGCTTTTATTTTCCACCAAATGGTTTTCGTATCAAGTGCTTGTTTGACGCTTTCTTCAATACTTTCTTTGAGTACTTGAAACTGAAAGTTGATGTATTTTTTTATCATCTGTCCCATCACAGGATAAAGAGCGTCCATCAGTTCGTGTTGCGAAGATTTTATTCTTTTATCAACAATATCATCAACAACTACTCGAAATTCTTTTGGGAAATTCTTTTTTAAAAAATCAATACGGGCCTCAATAATAGGTGTGACTTTTTGGGACAACTTCTCAGGGTCATCAATCGTGCTGCGTAGCTGATCAAGTTCTGTTCTATCTTCTTTGAGTAGAATGTCTTGAAGCTGGCGCATCAAAAATAAGTCATTGTTATTAGGCGCACTCATTTAAAAATCAACTATTTTTTATCTTCGACCAATTGCTTTCCAATCTCCATCAGCATTGCCCCAATAATAGCCTTATCGGTTTTGCTGGTGCGATTGATTTTTTCATCAAGCATTTTGGTGTTGTCGTCTAAGTTTTTTTGTAAGCGAGCAAAACGCTCATTCATTTCTTCGGTCAGTTTACTAAAACGCTGATTGCTACGGTCTTCTTGCTCTTGCATAGACTTACGCAAATCTTGTTCCAACTGTTGGATTCGTCCATTGGTTTCGGCAAAGCGGCTTTCGATTTCTGAAAGGTGCTGCCCCATGAGAATGTCACGAATCATACTAATATCACCCAATCCGCCTGTTTTATTACTTGCTTCCATAATTTTATTTGAGAATACTTTGTTTAATGAAGGGATAAAGTTCTGAAAATGAATGGTTTAATCCAAATTTTTTTAGTAAAATTTTTATATATTTATTATTTTAATTTAATAAAATAATCAATTGCTATCTTTTTTTGCATTTTCTATAAAATTACCCAAATCTGGACATAATCTTTTAAACGAAACTAAAACAGCTTTGTTCGTATCAATAGAAGTTTTGTATTTTTGCTCAATTTGTTCTTTGCAAGCCAATTGTTTGGAACTTTTTGAATCAATTTCGGACAATAAATCGCCCATTTCTTCAAATTTTTCTTGTTCTGCTAATTTTTGCATTTTTTTATTCAGCGAAACAATTTCTTCTGAGCAAGCACAATATTCTTTTGCTAATTCGTCATAAATTTGTACGTTGTTATCACTGCCATTTGCTTGCTCATTTTTTTGCTGCTTTTGCTCAGAATTAATACAACAAACAATTGATAATAAGCTATTTATAAATAAAATAAAATAAAATATACGCTTCATTTTTGATGATATAAAATGTAATAAAAAACGAAATTACATTTTTTTTCTGAAATGGAACTAAAAATAAAATTATTTAGTTTTATAAATTATTCGTAACTTTAACTTTTAATTCATTTTCTTACATTTCAATTTTCATTACAGAATGAGAAATACACTTATTTTAGTAGGTATCGCAGCCTTATTGTTATTCATGGGTTGCAATCAGTACAATGGAATGGTCACCTCTCTTGAAGACGTGAAGTCCACTTGGGCAAAAGTAGAATCGCAGTATCAGCGTCGTTCTGATTTGATTCCGAACATCGTCAATACGGTAAAAGGAGCTGCTAATTTTGAGCAAGAAACTTTGACAAAAGTCATCGAAGCCCGCTCGAAAGCAACGCAAATGAAAGTAGATGCCAATGACCTTTCGCCAGAAAAAATGGCAGAGTTTGAAAAAGCTCAGGGTCAATTGAGTGGCGCTTTGAGCCGTTTGTTGGTGGTTTCTGAGAATTATCCTCAGCTGCAAGCGACACAACAATTCAGCGAGCTTCGTGCAGAATTGGCAGGTACAGAAAACAGAATCACTGTTGCCCGCAATGATTTCAACAGCGTTGTAAAGTCTTACAATGTGAACATCAAGCGTTTCCCTGCAAGCCTTTTTGCAAGTATTTTTGGATTCAAAGAACGTGGTTACTTCCAAAGCAACCCTGGTTCTGAAAATGTTCCAAAAGTAGAATTTTAAGGTTTAAATTGAATAATTAGCACATTTTAGGTTTGAAAAAGCCTGAATGTGCTAATTTATCATTCACTATTTACAATTCAACGTTCCTAAATGTTTGGTCTTTTCAAAAATAAAAATGAAATTTTGACAAGGCGTGAAAAAAAGCGCATTGTCAATTTAATACAGGATATTGAGTCAAAAACTTCTGGTGAGGTACGGGTCTATATCGAAGGAGAATGTCCTTTTGACAATACTATGCAACGTGCCGAAGAAGTATTTAATCATTTGGGAATGTACCAAACACAGTTGCACAATGCGGTTTTGTTGTACATTGCCACTGAATCTAAAAAGTTTGCAATCTTGGGCGATACTGCTATTTATGACAAAACGGGCAATGATTTTTGGCAAAATAAAGCCAGCAGTCTAACAGCTCATTTCAAAACTGGTGATTACGCCGAAGGGATTGAGATTTGTCTTAAAGAAATAGGGGCTTCTCTCAATGCCTATTTTCCTCCAACAGGTATTCGCAAAAACGAATTGCCTGACGATATTGTTTTTGGAAAATTCAATTAATTAATTTTCTTAGGAATATAAAATCAATGAAATACACTATATCCGTAGTAAAGCATACCTCGAAAGAAAGCATGAAAAAAGTATTTTTATACTTTTCAATCTTCTCTTTTCTTGTTTTGAATATAAATCAAAGTATTTTTGCTCAAAACATTCCTCCTCGTCCTTCGCCAGCACGTTTGGTCAATGATTTGGCTGGCGTTCTTTCTCCTGAGGAAAAAGAAAACTTAGAGCGCAAATTGGTCAAATACGATGATTCTACCTCTACGCAAATCGCTGTCGTAATCATCAAAAGCACAGGCGATTATGTGATTGACGAAGTTGCACTCAAGATTTTGAGAGAATGGGGCGTTGGTGAAAAAGGCAAGAATAATGGTATCGTTATTTTAGCAGCGATTGAAGACCGTCGAATCAATATTCAGACAGGTTACGGTATGGAAGGTGTTCTTCCTGACGGCATTTGCAAGCGTATTATCAATCAAGATATTATTCCAGCTTTCAAAACACAACGTTATTACGATGGTTTTGATAAAGCAACCAGTAGCATTATAAAAAGAGCTTCGGGTGAGTATGTTAATGATAACAAAGGCGAAGCTGCTGGCATCGAAGACATTATCATCTTCTTATTTATTTTGATGTTCATGATTTTTATCATTATACAAATGAAGCGAAAATCCCAAGGAATGGTTGTTACTCGTCGTGGTTATACCAATTGGGACGGTGGCGGCTGGTGGTATATGCCTGGCAGCGGTGGCGGACGAAGTTCTTGGGGCGATGATGATTGGAACAACCGTGGTGGCGGTGGTGGCGGATTTGATTTTGGCGGATTCGGCGGCGGTGATGGCGGCGGCGGCGGCGCAAGTGGTGATTGGTAAGATAGTCGTAAGTCGTAGTAGTCTAAAAGTCGTAAGTCAATAAGTTAAAAAATACAGCAACTAATTTTTTACTTTTTTGACAAAAGTTTCCAGCGAGGAATCATATCTTTTTACTTCCAAAATTTCGTAGTAAAAACTTGTTTTATATTGTGCATTTTGAAGAAAAGATTCCCCTATTTTTTTCAAATGATTGGTACTGGACAAGGGTGGGACGTTGTATTTTGCCATAGAATATGCTTCGTAGGAAAGGCTGCAAATACTATCGTTTTCTACAATTAAATGCTGAAATGAAGGTGAAACAAGATTTTTCTTGTCTTTTTTATCAAAAAAAATCGTTAATTCCACTTCGTCACCTGCGTACATATTGAAAGCAATGGGATAAAAATTTTGATTGAAAAATTGTAAAAAAGGTAAAATCAAAAAAACAAGAATTACAGAACAATTCAAAATTGTAGCATAAGGATTTTTGAAATCCAATTGCTCCTTGTTTTTTTCTTTTTGTAAAAAAAATAAAAGCAAGGGCAAGCAAATATTCCAAGGCAACACGACGCTGTTCCAAGCGGTTTTTAATAAATGAAAAATAATACACGTATGAAAGAATAAGGAGAGATATAGAGCAAAAGTCCTTGTTTTTGAAAAAATTATAGCCAATCCAATACTCATTTCAAACAAACCTACACCATAAGCAAGATTTGTATTTTCTTTTAGAAAAGGAAGAAGCAATGGAAATTCATAAGCCGCAAACCAAGGATTGAGCTTATTGAAACCACCCCAAAAATAACACGCTACCAATGCCCATTTTATAATTTCTTTGTCTAAATTTTCATTGTCTGAAAAAGAAAGGAAGAAAAGCATTAAAAACAAATGCCAAAACCAAATTTGTGGCATTTCTGGAACAATCCAATAGGTAAATACACATAAAAGTGCATAAAACGCTTTCTTTATTTTCTTCATCTCTTCTAAAAATAAAGGAAATAAAAATGCAATACCAATATATTCCAACCCATCAAAACGACAAAGTAGAAAACTTAAGCAAAGTCCAATGCTAATAATAGACGTGTATTTTTTCTGATTCATATTTTTTGATTGGTAAATATACGTTACAATTTTTGATTTTTGTAAAATATACACAACGGATATTGGTTATTAGATATTAAAGATATTGCAAATGCTTGTTGTTCAATATTTTGTATAAATGCAAAATCCCAAAACCACTTTCTGATGTGCATATACATTATTAAAAATAATATGTGTAAATGCAACAATGTTAATTTTTTGGCGTAATTATTGTTGAATATATTAAATAAATATTATATTTGTAATTAGAACTAAATCAGCGGTGTAATTGTCAAATGTTTTTTTATAAAATTCAATATTTTTTATAAAAAAGCGTTATTTATTTTAAGGTACAATTACACCAAGTAAATTAACAAACACATTATGGCAAAAATTTTAATCGTTGATGACGAAGTAGCAATCCGCAGAATTCTAAGGGATATTTTAGAAACGAACAAGTACGAAGTACACGAGGCGGGAGATGGTATGGATGCAATTGCACGTATCAAACAGACGAAGTTTGATGTTGTTTTCATGGACATCAAAATGCCAAAATTAGATGGATTAGAGGCATTGGATCGTATTCAAGCCATTTGTCCAGAAGTTCCGATTGTCATGATTTCTGGTCATGCCGATGTGAACACAGCTGTTGATGCGGTAAAAAAAGGTGCTTTTGATTTTATCCAAAAGCCTTTAGATTTGAACCGTTTGCTGATTACATTGCGCAATGCTTTGGATATGTCGAATTTGGTGGTAGAAACCAAATCGCTCAAAAAGAAAGTTACGCAGAATAAAGTACAAGAGATGATTGGCGATTCGGCGGCCATTTCAGAAGTAAAAGAATTGATTGATAAAGTTGCGCCAACAGATGCTCGTGTTTTGGTTTTGGGGCCAAACGGTGCTGGTAAAGAATTGGTGGCTCGATGGATGCACGAAAAAAGTAACCGTAGAGAACACCCTTTAGTAGAGGTGAACTGTGCAGCGATTCCTTCGGAACTCATTGAAAGTGAATTGTTTGGACACATGAAAGGTTCTTTCACTGGTGCAGTGAAAGATTACGCTGGCAAATTCGAGCAAGCCAATGGAGGTACTATATTTTTAGATGAGATTGGAGATTTGAGTCTTCCTGCACAAGCAAAAATGTTGCGTGCTTTGCAAGAACACAAGGTTTCGAGAGTTGGTAGCGATAAAGATATTACGGTCAATGTCCGTGTTATTGCAGCAACAAATAAAGATTTAATCAAAGAAATTGCGATGGGTAATTTCCGTGAAGACCTTTATTTCCGTTTGGCTGTTATCGTAGCAAAAGTACCTGCGCTTAATAACCGTAGAAATGATATTCCTCAATTGGTCGAGTTTTTTATTGATAGATACTGCGAAGAATCTGGTGCTGCATCTGTTACGGTAAGTGAAGATGCCATGCACTTGTTAAAAAATAGAGATTGGAGTGGTAATATCCGAGAACTCCGCAACGTTGTAGAGCGTTTGATGATTTTGGGAAGTAAGCCATTGATTACAGCAGAAGATGTACGCCGTTTGGTATTGGCGATTGACCAACAACTGTACAAACGCAAAACCAGCCATGCTTCTCAATGGGCTGAATTGTTTGATATGTTTGACGACGCTGATGCGCTGCACCAATACATTGATGAAGAATTTGCCAAGCACAAAGGCTTAGTTTTTGGGTAAAATAAATCTTTTTTGCCATTTTTTGGTAAAAATCAAAAAATATTTAGGAGCGATGCAATAATTTATTATGAATAACTTGCATATCTCATAGAAAAAATTTAACTTGCATAGCCTGTCCTAAACGGACGGGCTTTTTTTATGTAAATTTTTAAATTATTATAAATGGAAGAAAAAGCAATTCTTAGCGTTCCAAAACGCAGAATGAAAGAGTGGACAGCACTCAAAGGTGAAAATGCTTGGACAATGTTCAAGGTTATGGCTGAATTTGTTGAAGGTTTTGAAAAATTAAACTCAATAGGCCCTTGTATTTCGATATTTGGTTCGGCAAGACTAAAAGCCAGTACAGAATACTATGAATGGGCGGTAAAAATCGCAAGCCGTTTGACCGAAGAAGGCTACGGCATCATCACAGGCGGTGGGCCAGGTATCATGGAAGCTGGTAATAAAGGGGCAGCTTTGCAAGGTGGCGTTTCAGTAGGATTAAACATCAAATTGCCTTTTGAACAAAACCATAACCCGTACATTGATTCTGACAAGAACTTAGACCACAATTATTTCTTTGTAAGAAAGGTAATGTTTGTAAAATATGCACAAGCATTTGTGGTTATGCCTGGTGGTTTTGGTACAATGGACGAGCTTTTTGAAGTTCTGACTTTGATTCAAACTAAAAAAATCACTCCAGTTCCAATTATTCTTTTCGGTTCTCATTTCTGGACGGGCATGAAGGATTGGATTTATAACATCATGGGTGAAGAATACCATACCATCAATCTGGAAGATATTAATTTATTTCACATCACTGATGAGATTGATGAAGTGGTAAAAATTATCAATGAGTTTTATGAGGAAGGCGAAAGTCCTGCAATGGGCGAGTTGCGTCCGAATTATGAATTGTAGTTTCAAATAAAAAGAAGAGATATTGGATATTAAGATATTGCAAATGCTTGATATTCAATATTTTGCATAAATTCAAAATCAAAAAAATACTTTCCGACGTGTATCAAAAAGAAGTGGCTATCTCAACTCGTTTGAGATAGCCACTTCTTTTTAGACAAAAAAAATCAGCCGTAGAAAGGACGAAAAAAATAAATTTTCCTCACCTTTCTACGAAACTGAACATCATCATCAATCTATCATTATCATTTTTTTTGTAAAGGAAGCGTTGCTTGTAGCGAGGCGGTAGTAATAAACACCGCTGTTTGGCAAATCTTCTTTTTGTATTTTTAAGCTGTTCCAACCTTGTGGAAAAGATTCGTTTCTATTTTGTAATAATCTCCCGTTAAGGTCAAAAACTTGTAAACTTACTTTTTCGGCAGAAGGCAAACGGAAGTTAATTTCAGTACTGGCATCAAAAGGATTTGGTTGATTTTGTAAAACAACAAATTCATTTGATGTTTTTTCTCCTTCAAAATTCAATACAATTGGCAATACATTTTCTTCAATATTGTAGGCTTCTGCTTGTAAATCACTGTTTTTTTCTAAACGTAACCAATCGCTCAAACGACCATTTTGTTTTGCTTTAAAAACCATCGTGAAAACAGTTTCTGCCTTAAAACGCTTTGCTTTTTCTTCATTTGTTGTCCAACTGAGAGAAATTTCTCCCAATTTTGCATTTTGTGTTGCAAAATGCTGTTCGGTCAAGTCATCTAATGTTCCGTTTTGAATTTCTTGTAATTCAATAGCATTTGCATCAAAAGCTAATTTCATTTGCAAGCCATTTATTTTATCAAAATTAGCAGCATCAATTTTTACATTTAGCGTATTTCCTGTTTCTACAATGTCGTCTTTAACATTCAAGATTAAAGGTTTATTGTCATTTCGAGTACTTGAAGAGCCAACATTGTTTGCTTTTGCATCTCCGCTGACATCACCAACTTTCACTGCTGTAAAATCAACCTTTGCGCTACTTTTTAAGTTGATGTATTGTTTTAACTCTGGAAAAACATCGTTCAAAGGATTGATTGTATCTTTGAATTTGTAAGTGCTTTCCACAAAACGCCAAGATTTATTGTTGGCAAAATTCTTATTGACACCCAAAATCAATTTTCGCAAAGCGACAATATCACCTGTGGAAACTTTGCCGTTTTTGTCCACATCTGCTGCGATGAATTGATAAGGCGAGGTCAAACTTTTTGTTCCCAAAACGTGTTTTTGAATCAATAAAATATCCAATGTCGAAATACCATTTGTTGGCATCGTATCTTTCATTGGTTGAAATGAATAATTTTTTCCAGTTGGCAAACCATTGACACCAAAAAAGCCATTTATTCCTGTAAAAATCGGTTTTAAAGGCGTAAAACCAGTAATTTTTAAGGTAACATCTTGTACTTTTTCACCATTTGGTTTTTTGACTTCACCAGCAAAAGTAACTTTTGAGCCAGTCGTACAAAGTTGATTGTTGTCTTGAATATCAATATAAGTTGTACAGAAATCACTGTTTCCAGCTTTGTCCGTTACCCAAAGTTGTACTTCTTGCAAACCTAAATCAGAGCAATTAAAATTCACTTCTTTTGCGGGCAAACCAGGCTGACTCACCGCTTTTAATTTGAAATCCAACTCCGTTTTTACAGTACAATTGTCATAACTGCCAGCGTTAAAGGTTTTCGCATCAATCGTCACCATTCCACCATTCATTGCAGTCAAACTTGCAGAAAGTCCATTGTAACAAATCGGCGTTGGCTTAATTAAATCTTTTACAGTAACAGTCATATTGCTTGTTGCAACATTGCCACACTCGTCGGTTGCTTTGTAAGTAACTGTATATGAGCCTGTTGCAATATTTTTAAAAGGCCCATATCCAACACCAAATGAACTGAATGCTTCAATACTTACCGCTGAACAATCATCTGTTGCATTTGCTTTTGGCAAAGTAACTGTTGCTGTACACGTTTTTGCATCAGTATTGTAAGTGCTGTCTTTTGGCACTTTCAAAAAAGGCGCAGTACTGTCCATCACTTTGATTTCTTGCATAGAAGAAATCATCGAGTTCATACACATGAAATCAGTTACTGTCCAAGTTCTAATAATTTTATACCCTTTTTGACAATAGGTAAAAGTCATGTCTTGTTTGGAAACGGCAATACCGCAAGTAATGCTATTCGCCAAAGGTTGCCCAAGGTACAAAGGTTGTCCTAAAAAGGCAACATTGTTCGGGTCAAGTCCCAAACTACAAGAAAACGTAGGCGTATTGCTCGGAAAAGTAACTTTTGTCAAATCTGGTCTTGCAACAGTAATGATTTGTATTTTTGTAGTAGAATTGCCTTTGCTATCGCTGGCTGTCCATGTCCGAGTTGTTTTGGACATGAATGGGTCAGCACAAGTTCCATTAAGGATTATATCGCTGTGAGGAATCTGAGTGATATTTCCATCGCAAGCATCGCTTGCTGTTGCAGATATAGACGAATTAACGATGTTGTTACAGGCTACTGTAATGTCATTTGCAATAATAATTGGCGGTGTAACATCATTGACAAAAACCGTTGTAGAACAAGTGCTTGCGCCATTCGTTACCGTTGCTGTCAGTGCTTGATTGCCCAAAGAACAAGTGACGATATTGCCACTAATTGGTTGATTTCCAATACTTAGCGTTAATGTTCCGCTGCAAGACATCGGATTAATGACAACATCGGCAAGGGTTACGACCCGAACTCCACTACTGTTGAAATCAAGATTTACAGGCGCACTTTTGCAAGAGCATTGAGCATTAAGGTACATTGCAGCTGCAAAAAGGCAAAGCAATGTTAGTCCCCAAAGGCGGAGATTAGGATGAATTTTTCTCATGATGAAAATATGTTTTGAACTCCCAAAAAATACCCAACATCACCTTCAAGCGCAGCGCGAGGTGGTTCTGAAATAGCGTAGTGGCTTTACTTGAGCTATGATGCTAAGTTAATCAATAAAATTTATCTTGAAAAAGTAAGGTGTGTAGTAAATAAAAGTTTTCTAATTGATGTATGCTTACTTCCTAAGACATTATATTTTTTTCAAATATTATGCCTTTTTATAATTTATTTACGTAAAAATATTTTTATAAAAAAATATTTTTACGTAAATAATTGATTGTTAATTAGTTATAGAGTATTTATTTTTATAAATTAAAATAAACTTTAACATATTTAAAAATTAATTTTTGCTAAAATTTTCTAAAATAATTTTTCCTTCATCAATATTTTTACAAATATCGTTGAAAAGCGTCTCAATCTCTACAATATCATAGTTGGGTTCTGCTATTTTTTCTTCTAAAATCTTGACGTTTTCTAAGCCTTTTTTGATGCCTACAAATTCTATTTGTGGTTTGATGGTATGTGCTATTTTTTTGATTTTTACAGCATCATTTTCAGCAATAGCAACACTTAGTTTTTCTATTGCTGATGGTATGGTTTGGATGAATTTTTGAATAAAATACACCATGTCTTCTTTACTGTTTTCAGTAAAATTTTCCATAAATGTAAAATCTACTGCTTGATTCTGAGGTGATTGATTTTTTGATGTATCTTCTTGATTGTCAATTATTTCTGACGATTTTAACGAAATTATTTTTGTAATTGCGTTTAATAATTGGTGCATTTTAAAAGGTTTTGTCACCAAATTGTTCATACCAACTTCATAGCATTTCTTTTCTTCTTCTTCTCTTGAATACGCCGTTAGTGCAATAATCGGAATGTCTTTTTTGTCGGCTGGGAAAAAATTCCGAATCTGAATAGTTGCCTCGTAACCGTTCATCTCGGGCATATTAATGTCCATCAAAATGAGGTCATAGTCGTAATCCATCACCGCTTTCAAAACTTGCGCACCTGTTTCTACTTCGTGAATCGTCACATGACGCAGTGTTTTTTTCAAAGAATCCACTGCTAAAATTCTATTGTATTCGTTGTCTTCTGCCAAAAGGATTTTAAGGTTTTTGAGCTTTTGTGGATCTTCGATTTTGGGAGTGCCGTGCGCTTTTTCAAAAGCATCTTTATCGCTTTTGTCGTATTCCAATGTGAAATAAAAAAGAGAACCTTTTGAAGGCTCGCTCTCCACTTCTATTTTTCCGTTACGCAACGCCACCAATTGTTGCGAAATACTCAAACCAAGTCCTGTGCCGCCGTACTGTCGAGCAATGTCGTTACTGGCTTGCTGAAACGATTCAAAAATATTTTGCAATTTATTTTTGGGAATACCAACGCCAGTATCTTTGACAGAAAATTTTATTTTTTGCTTATTTTCACTGTCCTCAGAACACTCTACATTCACTTCAACCTTGCCTTTTTCAGTGAATTTGATGGCATTGCTTACCAAATTAATCAATACTTGATATATTCTAAAACCATCGCCTAAGAGGTAGTCATTGATTTTTTCATCTTTTTTGCAAGAAAAACTCAAACCTTTTTCTTGTGCTTTGAATTGTAAAGTGTTGTGAACATCATCAATAACTTTGCTGATTTGAAACGGAGTTTGTTCCAAAATCATTTTTCCTGCTTCTAATTTTGAAAAATCCAATACATCATTGATTATCAGTAATAAATTTTCAGAAGAGTTATTAATGGCACTCAAATATGATTTTTGTTGCACATCTAAAGGCGTATCGGCAAGCAAATTACTCATGCCAAAAATAGCGTTCATTGGAGTACGAATCTCGTGACTGACATTGCTCAAAAACTGAGATTTGAAACGCTCGCTCGTTTCCGCTCGTGTCAAAGCCAATTCTATTTGCTTGTTTTTTTCTTCTAAAATCTTACTTGCTTTTAAACGCAAGCGATAAAAATAAAGTAAAATACTTGAAAGTAAGAAGAAACAAAAAGCTGCAAGACTGTAAAAGATGATTTTTAGATTAGAATCCTTTTTGAGTTGTACTTTTTCCGAAAAAGCGATAGCATCTTTTTTAGCGTATTCATAAGCATACTGATATTGGGCAGTATAATTTTGGATGCTAATATTGTTGATTTTTTCTTTTATTTCAATATGTTTTTTATAAAACTCCAAGGCTCTTTCATGGTTTCTTTTGGACTCAAATATTTTGCTGAGTAACCTGTATGCCATTCCTTCAATTGCCAAAAACTGACCTGCTTGACTAATAATAATTACTTGTTTACATTTTTCCTCTGCTCCCTTAGTTTTATTTTCTTCAAAATCAATAGTACCAATTTGTAAAATAGTCAATGCAATATTTTCGTCGTCGTGAAGGTCATAGAGAATATGTAGGCTTTCTTCCAAGCTTTGTCGAGCGCCAATAAAATCTTTTTTATTGGACTGTACCAAACTCAACGTATATAATGCTTTCCCAAGTCCACCTTGACCACCTATTTCACGAAACATATCAATACTTTGGTTCAGGTAAGGTAAGGATTTTTCTATTTTCTGCATTTGAAGGTAAGTCTGACCAATATTATTTAAAGATTGGGCAATGCCATGTTGATCTTGCAACTTTTTACGAATATCCATACTTTTATAATGGTATTCCAAGGCTCGAATTGTATCACCTTGATTGCTAAAAATATCAGCGAGGTTGTTGTAAGACGAGGCGATACCAATTTCATAACCTATGTCTTCTCTCAAACGAAGGGCTTGAAAGTAAAGCTCGAGTGCCTTATTGATATTGCCCCTTGACTTATTGGCAAAACCTCTATTGTTCATAGCATCTGCTAAAAAGAGTTTGCCCCAATAACGGTGTTTAGCATCAGAATGAACGGAAAGTTTTGCTGCTAAATCGTAAGCTCGCTCATTTAGAGGCTCCCAAACACTTGCATCGTAAATACTATCCACCATACAAATCATATAACGCAGACGAGTGGTATCGGGCGTTTTTGAGGATTCAATATCGCTTTCCATTTGCTTGAAACTTTCGTTTTGAGCATAAGAAGTCAGCGTAAAACACAGTAAAAGGAGACAAAATATCCATTTTTGCAAAGGAAGAAAGTAATAAGAAAAGTTGTTTTTTTTATTTTGAATAGCCATGTAAATTAAGTCTTGAATTGAGTAGTCGTAAGCCTATAAGTTTTTTAACTTTCTGATTTACAATGTTTTATACTATTTTAAAATGTCAATTATTTCAGTTCGAAATACTTAACAGTACAAAATAACAATTTTTTCTAAACTACTCCATATTTTTTATTGAAAAAAATACCTCAAACTACCTTTTTTTTGAATTATCAAATAAAACAGTGATATTTTAAAAAAATCACATCTTTTAAAAAAATTTTAGATTAACTTTGTTCGTTTATATAAAATCACCTCAATTGAATAAATCAGCCATAAACCTAATTTTTACCATGAAGCGATTTTTACTATATGTTTTTTTGTTGTTGCCAAATGTTTTGATTTGGGCGACGCATAATCGAGCTGGAGAAATCAGCATCAAACAAACTGGACCGCTAACCATCGAAGCGACCATTACTACTTACACAAAAGCCACAAGTACGAGTGCTGATCGTGACTCACTTACGCTTGAATGGGGCGATGGGAAAGTGACCGTTGTTGTACGAAGCAATGGCGCAAAAGGAAGCTCTGGTGTCCCTCAAGGCGAAGTACTGGGCAATGACATCAAGAAGAATGTCTATGTATCGACACATACCTATCCAGGTTTTGCCCCTTTTTATGTTATTTCGATGACCGACCAAAACAGAAATGGTAGCGTCAAAAATGTCAATTTTCCAAATTCTGACATGATTGCTTTTAGTATTTCTACTACTTTCTCTTTTTTGAATGAACAATTCCAAGGGAGTAACAGTACGCCGCAACTTCTGCAAGCTCCGATAGATTTTGGTTGTACAGGCAAAGTTTTTACACACAATCCAAGTGCTTTTGACAGCGATGGTGACAGTTTGTATTATTATTTGACTGTTCCAAGGCAGTCGCCAGGGAAAAATGTTCCAGGTTATGTTTTTCCAAGTTTGGTTGGCAGCAATGTAGGCAGCTCGATGTACATCAATAGCAAAACAGGCGATTTGGTTTGGGATGCGCCCAAGGAAACAGGCGAATACAACATTGCGATTATGATTATCGAATACCGAAACGGAATCGCCATAGATTCGATGGTTCGTGATATGCAAATTTTTATTGAAAAATGTGAAAATGATCCACCTACGCTTAAAATTCCCAAAGAAATGTGTGTTGTTGCAGGTCAAGTTGTTGAGTTTGACGTTATTGGAAATGACCCTAATGTTGGAAATAAAATAAAAATGACGGCTTCTGGTGGGCCTTTAAGCGTTGCAATAAGCCCAGCAAGCTACACTGTTCCTCAAACCTTTGAATCACCAGCTGTTGTAGGGAAATTTCGTTGGCAAACAGATTGTTCTCATATTTCTAATCAATATTATTCCGTGGTTTTTAGGGTTGTGGACGACAGTAAAAAGCCGCAAAATCCAGGTGACGAGCCTACGGGTTTGGCAGTTCTCAAGACTTTTCGGATAAAAGTAGTTGCTCCGCCACCTTTAAAAGTTGCAGCTGCGATACAACAAGGCAATGTGAACTTGACTTGGGAAAAACCTTATCTTTGCGATAATGCCGCAAATGGTTATTTTTATGGGTTTTCTGTATGGCGAAAAGAAGGTTCTATGCCCATGCAAAGAGATACTTGTGCGCCAGGTTTGACAGGCAAAGGTTATACAAAAATTGCTTTTGCAAAAAAAGATGCTGCCAATGGCAAGTATTTTTTCAATGATAGTAAAGTAGAAAGGGGAAAAACGTATTGCTATCGAATCCAAGCTGAATTTGCCAAATTGACCATTTCTAAAAACCCTTATAATCTGGTAGAAGGGCTTTGGTCTGATGAAATTTGCATACAACTCAACCGTGATTTGCCGCTTTTGGTCAATGTAGATGTTGAAAAAACAGATGTTTTAACGGGAGAAATCAATGTTCGATGGACAAAACCAGACTCAAAAGACTTGGACACTTTGCTCAATAAAGCACCGTATCGTTACGAACTTTTGAGAGCAGAAGGCAATTCAACTACGTTTTTGCCAATTGCGAATTTTACTCAAAATACATTCGCTGCCGCAAACGATACTTTTTATAAAGACAACAATATCAATACATTACAACGTCAATTTGTTTATAAAATCAATTTTTATGTCAATAATCAAACGCAGCCATTGGGCGTAGCTTCCAACGCAAATTCTGTGTTTTTGACTATTACACCTACTGATAAAACCAATATTTTGACTTGGATAGAAAAAACACCTTGGCAAAATCGGGATTATATTATTTATAGAAAAAATGATGTTACGAATGTTTTTGATTCTATAAATACAGTAAAAAAACGAGTATTTCGTGATGAAAACCTTACAAATGGCAAAAATTATTGTTACTACATCAAAAGTATTGGTAGTTATGGTATAAAGGCAATTCGTGAACCTTTGCTGAATCGTTCACAAGAAGTTTGCGCTGTTCCGATTGATAATGTTCCGCCTTGTGCTACTATTTTGACAGTAGAAAATATTTGTACAAAAGAAAATCTTAATCCAGCAGATACAATAACCAACTATTTGTCTTGGCGCAATCCAATCAATCTTTGTAAAGCATTGGACACCAAGACATATCGTATTTATGCCGCAAAAAATACCAAGGAAAAACTTGTTTTGATAAAAACAATCGAAAACGTAAAAGATACAACTTTTGCACATGAAGTAAAAGGTTCTTTGGCTGGCTGTTATTACGTTACGGCTTTGGATAGTTTGGGAAATGAAAGTGTTCCAAGCAATACGATTTGTGTGGATAATTGTCCTATCTACGATTTGCCAAATACTTTTACGCCCAACGGAGATGGTGACAATGACTTATACCAGCCTTTTAAAAATTTCAAATTTATTTCAAAAGTTGAGATGCAAATATTTAATAGATGGGGCGAAAAAGTTTTTGAAACAAGCAAACCTATTATTGATTGGGACGGTAAAAATCAAAAAGGCAACGAATTAGAAGAAGCTACGTATTATTACAAGTGCAAAGTTTTTGAGCAACGTGTTGAAGGAATTGTTCCAAGAGAACAAGTTTTGACAGGATTTGTTCAATTAATTAGAGGACAATAAAAGTCAAAATTTTTAAAGTCAAAATTTAAAATGTAAAAGTGCTGGCTGAACTATGCTTTCATCTTTTATTTTATATAAAAATATTTTATGATTTTTTCAGATAAAAAAATATTAGAATCCATTGACGAAGGTCAAATCGTAATAGAGCCTTATGACAAAAAAAGTTTGGGTACAAACTCTTATGATGTGCATTTGAGTCCTTACTTGGCTGTTTATAAAGATGCTGTTTTAGATGCACGAAAACACAACGAAATCGAAGAAATTTTGATTCCAGAGGAAGGTTTTGTGCTACAACCAGGCGTTTTGTACTTGGGTTCTACGGTAGAATACACCGAAACACACAACGCTGTTCCTTTTTTAGAAGGAAAATCAAGTATTGGTCGTTTAGGAATAGACATTCATGCGACGGCAGGCAAAGGCGATGTAGGTTTTTGCAATTATTGGACATTGGAGATTTCTTGTGTCCTTCCTGTTCGTGTTTATGCGAATATGCCAATTGGTCAATTGATTTATTTTAAAGTAGATGGCGACATTGAAAATTATTACAACAAAAAACAAAATGCCAAATACAATCATCGTACACCAAAACCAATGGAAAGTATGATGTGGAAAAATAAATTTTAGAATTTTTCGTAAAAACTTAGGTAGCATGAGCTTTAGCTCGTGAGTTAAAACTGATTTTTTTGTAATCTTCAATTTTTAACGATAATTCCGTACTTTTTTTTAACTTTGCACTATGATTTCATCAGAAGTACTCAATAGAAAAAAGCAACCTCCAATATTTGAAGTAGAACACATTCATTTGCCAAAGTATGAAGTGTTTTATTTGGACAATCAAATTCCTGTTTATGTGGTAAATTTGGCTTCGCAAGACATTGTAAAAGTCGAAGTGGTTTTCCATGCAGGACGACCATTTGAAAAAAATCCTTTGGCAAGTCGAGCAACCGTAAGTCTGATTAAAGACGGCACTTCGACTATGAACTCTGCGGAAATTGCAGAAAAAATTGATTATTATGGCGGAACATTGTCCACGCCATTTACTTTAGATACATCAAGTGTTGTTTTGCAATCGCTGAATAAGTATTTTGAAGAATTAATGCCCTTGTTGTCGGAAATCATTCAAGATGCTACTTTTCCAGAAAAAGAAATTGAAACTTTCGTTGAAAACAACATTCAGGGTTTACAAGTGGATTTGTCCAAAGGTGAAATGGTTGCTTATCGAGAAATTAGCGAGAAAATTTTTGGCACAAACCACCCTTACGGCTACAACAGCAATGAGCAATTGTACCGTGCAATTACCCAAAATATGCTTTTACAACATTATCAAGACAACTTTAATGCTGCAAATTGTTGTATTTTTGTAAGTGGTAAAATCAAGGATTCGATGCTTCAAACCTTAAATCGAGAATTGGGGCAAATGAGAAAAGGGGTGAAAAATATTTATCAAGTACCTGAGGTTTTGACGACACCCGAACATTTTTTTATAGAAAAAAAAGAAAGTAGCCAAACCGCCATAAAAATTGGTCGTGGAATGTTTGATAGAAAACATCCTGATTATACCGCTTTTTATGCTTTGAATACTGTTTTGGGAGGTTATTTTGGCTCTCGTTTGATGACCAATATTAGAGAAGAAAAAGGTTTTACGTATAATATTTACTCGACGATTGACCCGATGCACTATGACGGCTATTTTTATGTAGCAACTGAAGTAGGAAATGAATACATCAAACCAACAATAGCTGAAATTTATAAAGAAATAGAAATTCTCCAAAACGATTTGATTTCTAAATCGGAGTTGAAAATGGTGAAAAATTACTTGTTGGGTAATATTTTGACTATGATAGATGGGCCATTTAATGTGGCGGAAATCATCAAAAGTTACGTTATTGAAGATATTGACGTGAATCAATTTCAACATTCTATAGACATTTTAAAAAATATTACGGCAAAACAATTACGAGATTTGGCGCAAAAATACCTTAAAAAAGAAGATTTATGGCAAGTAATTGTCGGTCATCAATAGACCTATCCTAAATCCTTTCTATCCGAAGGAGTCCTTTGGACAAAGGAAAGGACTTAAATGTTCAAGAAATTGCGATATAAAAATTATTAAAAAATAAGAATGAAATTTTCATCAAAACTAATAGAAGAAGCCGTAGAAGCCTTTGTAATGTTGCCTGGTATTGGAAAAAAAACTGCCTTACGCATGGTATTGCATTTGTTGCATCAAAGCAAGGAGCAAACCGATGATTTTGCGAATGCTTTGGTCAAAATGAGGCAAAATATAAAATCTTGTGCCATTTGCCACAATGTATCAGATGCCAATGTTTGTGATATTTGCAATGATGCGTACCGTGACAAAAGCGTTGTATGTGTGGTGGAGAGCCTACGTGATGTTATGGCGATAGAAGACACGGGACAATACAGAGGTTTGTATCATGTTCTTGGTGGTGTAATTTCTCCTATAGAAGGCATCGGTCCACAAGAATTAAATATTGAAACACTCGTTTTTCGTGCCGAAGATGAAGCTGTAAAAGAAATTATCATGGCAATTAGCCCTACAATTGAAGGCGAAACAACCATTTACTACATTTCAAAAAGATTGGCTGGAAAACCTGTCAAAGTCAGCACTATTGCAAGAGGTGTTGCCTTCGGAGGAGAGTTGGAATACGCTGATGAAGTAACGCTTGGGCGGTCAATTTTGTCAAGGGTTGCGTATCAAGCAAATGACTAAATTTATGGAAGTAAATTTAAATGTTTTTATAGCTATTTTAAAAAATTCAGTCCAAGACAAAAAAAAATATGGGTTACTTTTTTTTGTCTTGTTTTGTGCTGCGCCAAGTTTCCTTTTTGCTCAAAAAAAGTTTTTACTTGAAATAAAAAAATTGCCTTCTGATGTTGCCTTTATTTCAAAAGAAATAGACCTGCCTTCTCAATTTTTAGATTCATTATCCGTACTCAGTGCTTTGCAAAATTGGCAAAAAAATCAAATCGAACAAGGTTTTTTAGAAAGTAATGTGGACGGTATTTCCGTAAAAGATTCGGTCTTTTCGGTACAGCTTCATGTAGGCAATCGCTACGAATGGATTACTTTAAAAAAAGGAAATATTCCCAATTTTGACTTAGAAAAAATTGGGTTTAGAGAAAAGAATTTTTATCGTAAAGTGTTCAATTACAAAGAGTTGTCAAACTGGTTTAAACGTATTTTGACTTTTGAAGAAAACAACGGTTATCCTTTTGCAAGTGTTTGTTTGGACAGTGTTATTATTCAAAAAAACGGTAAAATTTCGGCTGATTTGAAATTAAAAAAAGGCAAAAAAATCATTTTTGACAAAATTATTTTAGAAGACGATAGTACCAAAATGTCCGTATCGTACCTTGCTCGTTTTTTAGACATTTCACCCAAAATGCTATTCAACAAAAGCAAAGTGAGTGCAATCAAAAATAGGATTAGAGAGCTGCCGTTTTTGTCACTCGAAGGCGAACCCTTCCTAACTTTTGAAGACAATAAAGCATCGGTTCATTTGACTTTAAAGCGAAAACCCGCCAGCCGTTTTGATGCCTTACTGGGCATTTTACCTGAAAACTCAATCACACCAACAGATACTCGACGTTTTGCACTGACAGGTACATTAAACTTGGATTTATGGAACTCACTCAACAAAGGCGAGCGTTTTCAAGTTGATTTTCAACGTTTTAAAGCCAAACAACAACAACTAAAAGTTCAAGTTAATTTGCCTTACCTTGCTAATTTACCTTTAGGCGCAGATGCTAATTTGGATATTTATAGGAGAGAATCGTTCACTGTTGTGCAATACGCCTTCGGAACTCGTTATATGATAGCAGGCAATGATTATGTGAAAATCTATTGGCACGGTGCTCAAAACACAGCAATACTTAGCAAAGAAGACTCTAATCAAATTATTTTGAATAAAAAACTGCCTCAAAACTTGGATATAGATGTTTCCTCCTATGGGATTGAATGGCAAAAGCAGCACTTGGATTATCGTTTCAATCCAAGAAAAGGTTGGTCGTTTTTCTTGAAAACTGATGTTGGTACAAGAAAAATCATTAAAAGCAGTAAAATTCTTGATTTGAAAAGTAAGACAGAGCCTGATTTTGATTATGGAACTTTGTATGATACTTTGCAGCTGCGCTCGCTGCGTTGGCAGGGTTCATTTTTGAGCGAATTTTACATTCCGATTTTTCAACGCAGTACTATTAAAATTGCGTTGCGTTGCGATGGAATTTTCCCACAAACACCTATTTTTCAAAATGAACAATATCGTTTGGGCGGTAATCGCCTACAACGTGGCTTTGATGAAGACGCTATTTTTGCCACCCGTTTTGCATACACCAACATCGAATACCGTTTTTTAATTGGTCAAAATTCATTTTTTAGCCTTTTTTCAGATGTTTCTTATATTGAAAATATTACTAAGACTGTCAAAATCTATGACAATTACTTAGGTTTTGGAGCTGGTCTAAACTTTGAAACCCGTGCAGGTATTTTTGCTTTCAATTATGCTTTGGGTAAAAAAAATAAAAATCCAATAGATCTTCGTGCTGGCAAAATTCACTTCGGTTACATTAGTATTTTTTGATTTTTGAAGGTGTTTTTAGATAAAAAAATCGTCGCTTGCAATTTATACAAGCGACGATTTTTTATTTTTTATCAAAAAAATACAGTTATGATTTTTGCCAAACGCTGTTCTTAATGACTTCGGCATAATACATTTCGTACTGTACAATAATTTTTTCAATGTCAAATTCTTCTGCACGAGCGAGTGCGTTTGCTCTGAATGTTTTGTGCATTGCCTCATCAGTCAATAGCATAATGGCATTGCTTGCCATTTCTTCTACATCACCAACATTGCTTGTAAAACCCGTGATACCATTGAGGTTCAACTCTGGCAAACCACCAGAATTAGACGAAATCACAGGCAATTGGCAAGCCATCGCTTCCAGTGCAGCCAAACCAAAACTTTCGCTTTCCGAAGGCATAATAAATAAATCAGCTACTGCCAAAAGCTCCTCAATTGCATCTTGTTTGCCTAAAAATCGAATTTCATCACAAAGTCCCATTTGACGGCAGAGTTCTTCCATTCGGTGTCGTTCTGGCCCATCGCCAATCATCAACAGTTTGGAAGGAACAGCTTGGTTCACTTTTTCAAAGATGCGCATTACATCATCTACTCTTTTTACTTTTCTAAAATTAGAGGTGTGAACCAATATTTTTTCGCCATCGGGTGCAATTGCTTTTTTAAAATGGTCTTTATTTAATTTTTTAAAACGAGAAAAATCAATAAAATTATAAATAACCTTGATGTCCGTTTCTATATTAAAATACTCCAATGTTTGCTGGCGCAAACTTTCCGAAACAGCCGTTACGCCATCTGATTTATTGATAGAAAAAGAAACAACTGGCGCAAAAGCACTGTTTGTCCCTACCAAGGTTATGTCCGTGCCATGTAATGTTGTTACTACTGGCAAATAACGACCTTCTTGCAACAAGATTTTTTTAGCAATATAACCAACAGTGGCGTGTGGAATCGCATAGTGAACATGAAGAAGGTCAAGATTTTCGTATTTTACAACATCAACGATTTTACTTGCCAAGGCGGTATCATAAGGAGGATATTCAAAAAGCGGATAATCTTCACCCGACACTTCGTGGTAAAAAATATTTTGGTGGAAGGTCGTCAAACGGACAGGGCGACGATAAGTAATGAAATGAATTTGGTGTCCACGCTTTGCCAAGCCCAGACCCAATTCCGTGGCAACTACGCCACTACCGCCATACGTCGGATAACAAACAATTCCTATTTTCATATTGTAAGTAGTCGTAAGTCAATAAGTGATAAGTCTTTTGGCTTATTGGCTCATGAGAGTTTATAACATTTAAAATGTAGATTATTTAAATTCTACCTTAGCAAAAATACAGTTCCTTTGTTTTCTATTTTTTTATCGTTATTTTGAACGATTTTGACGTAATAAACATAAACTCCTTGCATGAGTTCCTGCCCATTGCCATCTACTTTACCGTTCCAGCCAATATCGAAATTAGTACTTTCAAATATTTTTGCTCCATTTCTGTCGTATATCTGCATCAAATATTCTTTTATTTGCTGACTAAATGATACAACTGGTCTAAATTCTTGATTGATGCCTCTTGGTGCAAAGGCATTTGGAACAAAAACGCCCGAAGTCTGATTGACACAAGTAGTATTTGACCGAGAACGAACTTTGACCGCTTTTCCATTGGGCAAAGTGTCCCAAGCGTACGCCACTACATAATAGCAAAGTAAAGCATTTTCATCAACATTAGGGTCGAATTGGTCATTGAACTCATTTTTATTGACGCTTGTCCAAATTTGCGTTTCAAATCCATTGGCTACTCTATATAACTCATAATCAACGTTTTGTACACCTTGTACATAGTGATTTGTCCATTTTAAATTATTAACGCCATTCGATGCAGCTGTTCCTACGATGCTTAAAGTATTGAAGGGCGCAAATACGAAATTATCGCATTTGTCCAAAGAATAAATGCCATAATAAGTAGGCTCTGTTCCTGCCACAAAACCTTTGTCGGTAAATGATACCTCACCATTTAGCGGTTTTACAGGCAATGAAGCAATGTCTTTGAATGTTTTTCCATCAACAGCTTTTTTTATTTTTATACTGTCTAAATCTGCATCGTTGTTCCAAATCCAAGTAAAAGAAACTTCACCTTTTGCATCAATATTTAGATTTTTTACCAAAATAAAATCTGTTGGTTGCACGACGTCGCTTGTGATGCAAATTTCGTTGGTTTTGGCAGCAAATTTTGGATTGTCTTTTTGGACAGAACGAATATAAAAACAGTACTTGTCGTTGTCTTTTAGGTTTTTATAAATAAAAGAAGTGTCTTTTGCTGCAACAGTATCTGAGAGAATGTAATTAGAAGAACCTTGTTTCACCCAGATTTCGTGGCGAAGCGCACCATTTTTCCAAGTATTGTATTTATTCCAAGAGAGCAAAACACTTCGCTCACATTCATCTTGAATTGTTTTGCTTTGAATAGAAGAATGGGCTTTTTCAAAAAGACTCGTATTGTTACAACGGTCAAGCGCAAGAACGTAATACGATTCTTTTTGCTTGCTTGGCATTACATTTTTATCAATAAATTTGGTCGCATTGTACAAAGTATCGTAAGGTTTTACGCCAAGATTTGTTTGTTTATAGACAATATAACCCGTTACATTTTTAGAGGAACTTGGTGACCAGTTTATTTCAACTGCGCCATTTTCTACCGAAACACTTTCAATAATTGGCAATCCAGGTGCTGCGCCAGTTAGGGTATCTGAACTCACAATCGGGATTCCAGGACAATTGAATTTGCTTTGTAAAAAATAATACCAGCTTTCACCAGGCGGATGTTGGTGAAAAAATGATTTTTGTGCTTGGTTTGTCACCGCTTCCAAAAGCACATAAGGTCCTTTTTTATTCTTGCTGCCATAGACCAAATAACTGAAAAATGCTCCACAAGAATTGTTGGGTAAATTCCATTTTACGGTGTCATTCTGTACACACTTGATTTCAGGTGCAAGCACTTGACTGTGTGACACAATCGAGAAATAGAAAGAAATGAAAGCGATGAAGAAAATTTTTATACGCATGGCGATAAATTTTTAATGGTCTAAATTATTCTATGACAAAGGTAGTATTTTTTCATTTGCTTTTATAAAAAAATACAAAGATTACCACGTAAAGTCCTATATGCCAAATAAATCTTAGACTTTTTTAGCCAAAATCAAGCGCATCGCCTCTTTTTTTGTCAAAGGTTTTAGTTCAGGATGTGCAGCGACAAAGGCTTCTACGGCATTAGGATTTGTACGAGAATACTGACGCAAAGCCCAACCAGCACCTTTTTGAATAAAAAATTCTTTGCTGTCTGCCAAACGAAGAACATAGCCTGACATCAATTCAAAATCTGTTTTTTCTTTGTAAAAAAGTTGAAAAATCATTGAAACTCGCTGCAACCAAAGGTGTCCAGAATCCATCCATCGCTCTGTTGTCGGAACAATAAGCTGAGGAAAACGTTGAAAATGAACACCAACTAATTTTGCCAACCAATCCACGGAATCCCACCAAGATTTGCTCGTAATCATGTATTCTAAGAAAAGTATAAACGATTCGTCTTGTTTTTTGATGGATTTTTGCACCATTTCTATTGCCAAATAATGCAGCTCTCGATGGTCGTCTTCAAAACAAAGCGTTACAAAATCCATCAACTCATCGCCTTGCAAAAGACCTTTTTGTACAAAAATCTCTTTGCTCAATCCTGTCCAAGCAGGCATATTAAGTCCAAAAAAATCAAAATGATTTTTCATATAAGCGATTTGTTGTTCTGCATAAATAGGATTTCCCTTTGCAGCAAATATCGCTCTTGCATATTCGTAATATTCGTTTGCGTTCATAATTATTCTTACTGTAAAATTTTAAGTGATGCTTCAAAATTTAGCTATACAATCAGTAACAAACGATAGTTATGGGTGTTTTATCAGCAACAAAAATTATGTACTGGCAAATATAAGAAGGATTTGGCACACAAATTATCGCAGATAAAATCAATAAATTGATTTCACTCACGGATTTTCACTGATTCCTCACGAAGGGAATCCGTGAAAATCCGTGAGTGATGCGAAGCATCATCTGCGTAAATTCGTGTGCTAAATTAATCTTTATTGGAGCAACAAGTTAGCTGCACTTAGGATGTTTTTAGCCATAATCCACCACCACTTAATATTTTACAGTAACTAATTATTTTAATGTATGCAACCTATTTTACTTCAGTCTTGTATTTATTTGAAAGCTGCGAATTGATTTTAGAATTTGTGTTTTTTAAAGATTGGTTTTTCATACGATTTTTGTTTAGATTTTTGCCGTATTTTCATTGATTTCAATGAAGATGCGGCATTTTTTTATTGAAAAAATATATCTTTGCCACAAATTTATGAAAAAAATGAAAATATCTTCTATAGTAGCCGTTGGCAAAAATAATATTATCGGCAAAGACAATCAAATTCCTTGGTATTTACCAGATGACCTTAAATGGTTTAAGAAAAACACCTTGGGTCATGCGGTGATTATGGGACGAAAATGTTTTGAATCTATTGGTCGTCCATTGCCCAAACGCACCAACATTATTATTACAAGGGATATTTTTTATTTGGCACAAGGCTGCGAAGTTGTACATAGCCTTGGCGAAGCCCTGCAATTGGCAGAAAATGAAGGTGAAACCGAAGCATTTATCATCGGCGGCGGCGAAATCTATCAACAAAGTATGGACATTTGCGATAAAATCTATCTTACCGAAGTCGATATTGATGCCGATGGCGATGTTTTTTTTCCAAATTTAGAGCTTTCTGAATGGAAACTTATTTTTGAAGAAACACATTTAAAAGATGAAAAAAACGAATGGAACTATACTTTTAAGATTTTGGAGAGAAAGTAGAATGTGGGAAAGTAAGAAAGTGTGTTGCGTAATAATCTACGTTTGCACTTTCTTACTTTCTCCCTTTCTCACTCCTCTCTCAAATATACAGTCACCGTTTTTGAATAAAATTCTATGGCGGATTCTATGCTAAGATTTTGATTATCAATGAATTCAGTTCTTCTTTTTACAATAAAAACAGAACCTTTGCCAGTCTTCAAACCAGAAAACATAGTGCCTGGAATCGAAACTTCATTGCTTTGCGTAGCACCTTGAATTTGAGCTTCGGCACTCGTTCCTTCCTCGTCAGAAATGACAGCAGTCAGCACTTCGTCTTTTTTTAGCGGTTCGCCATTCCAACGGATTTTTATACCACTTTTTTTGTGCGCTAAGGAATCCACCACCATTAAATCTTTGATTGCTGCGGCCTTAAGTGTAGCTTGGTAGTCTTTTTTTTCAAAATTAAAAGTGTAGGAAAAATCTACAGGATATTTTCCATCACGTTCCGAGCGATAGACAATGCCTTGTATTTTATTTTCTTTGCGTTCCATTGCGCCACCGTTGAAGAAAAGATTATCTACTTTGATAGGAACAGTAGGATTTTTTTCGTTAAAAATACTTACATCAGCCTGAATCGCTTCTTCGGGAGCGATATAACGGACAAAACTTGTCATTTTTAACTTTGGAGCTTGATTGCACGCTAAAGTTAGGTTAAAAATTAGGGCAATAAATAAATAATTTCTCATTTTTTTTTACTTTTGACCCAAAGTTAGTAGCAATCTTTGATTTGTACTAATAACTTTGAAAAAAAATTTTTTCTGCCAAAAATCCTCCCAAATCTCTCAATTGATTAATACAGTCAAAAACCTCATTCACGAAGTCATATACCCTATTCACTAATTATGACTTTACATATATAAAAATATCCTTTAACTTTATGGAAAAAATCCTAATTACTGATGCAGCGCATCCTCTGTTAGTCGAAGAATTTACCAAAGCCAATTATACTTGCGATTATTTGCCAGACATCACTTTACAGGAAGTCCATAGTGTCATTCACAATTATGTTGGTATTATCATCAATAGTAAAGTTTTAATGGATAAAAACTTGATTGACAAAGGTTTAAAGTTAAAATTCATAGCAAGATTAGGCAGCGGACGAGAAGTGGTAGATATTCCTTATGCAACGGAGAAGAACATTCAAACGTTTTTTTCTCCAGAGGGAAATAGCAATGCAGTAGCAGAGCACGCACTTGGAATGTTGTTAGCACTGGCAAATAATTTTTTAAAGGCAGATAGAGAACTAAGGCAAAAAGTTTGGAAACGAGAAAAAAACCGTGGTTGGGAGTTGAGAGGAAAAACAATTGGAATTATTGGATTCGGGCATACAGGAAAAGCTTTTGCTCGAAAATTGAAAAGTATGGAAATGAATATCTTGGTTTATGACAAATATGTGAACGAATTTGATGTAGAATATGATTTTGTAGAAAAAGTGAGTTTAGAAGAACTTCAAAACGAATCTGATGTTATTAGTTTTCATTTGCCATTGACACCCGAAACAAAACATTTTTGCGATGATGATTTTTTTAATCTTTGTAAAAAAAATCCAATTATTATCAACACCTCACGTGGAAATGTTGTTAAAACGGCATCACTCTTAGATGCACTGAAAAATAAAAAAATAAAGGGAGCTTGTTTAGATGTTTTTGAAAATGAAAAAGTACAAACTTTTAGCAAAGAAGAAGATCAGCTATACACAGCATTGTACGAATATTCAAATGTAATTCTTTCTCCACATATAGCTGGTTGGACGTATGAATCTAAAAAATTACTGTCCCAAGTTTTAATAGAAAAAATATCGAAAAATGTAAAAAAAGAAGACTAATCTAAAAAATTAATCGTCAAATTCATTTTCTGAATCACTTTATTACTGTAATTTTAATTTTTTTGCCGAAATATCATTAAAAAAATATTATATGTGTGAAAAAAATACTAAAATTGCGGACTTTTTAAAAATATAAATTTTTTTAAAATATATTAACTAAACAAGCCTAATCAAAATTTCAGCTTTAAGTGCTTTTTTTTAATTTCCTTTTCTTTTGGGAGAGGATTAAGGAGAGGCTTTCGGATTTTTAAGGCATTTACTTTATTATTTAAACGCTTAGTATGATGAAAAATCTTTTACTAACAATTTCTTTCCTCTTTTGTACGGCAGTGCTTATAGCGCAGTCGCAAGCTACATTAAGGGGTACAGTAACAGACAAGTCAAATGAAACAATCATTGGCGGAACTGTTATTCTATTTAAAGGTGGCGTAAAAAAGGCAGCAGTTTCTACTGACTTAGATGGAAATTATTCCATTAACACAGATGGTGGAACGTATGATGTCGAGTTTTCTTACGTCGGCTTAAAAACACAACGCCAAGAGAAGGTGATTTTGTCTTCTGGACAGATTGTCTCGCTCAATGTTAAATTAGAGGAATCTTCGACTATATTAGGAGAGGTGGTTAAAATTGAATACCGAAAACCTTTAATTCAACAAGACAGAACAACAAGTGGCGCCACGTTAACAAGTGAGGAGATTAAAACACTTCCCACTCGTAACGTTTCTGCAATGGTTGCTATGACCTCAGGTGTATCTTCTAATGATGGCGATGGCAACATTCGCATCAAGGGTTCTCGTGATGGCAATACGATCTACATGGTAGATGGTATTCGTACAAACAAAGAGGCTTTGCCACCAGCACAAGAGATTGACCAATTGCAGGTCATCACAGGTGGTGTTGAAGCGCAGTACGGTGACGTAACAGGTGGTATTATTACCATTCAAACCAAAGGTCCTTCTGCGAAATACACAGGAGGTATTGAACTAGAGAAGTCTGTTGATGCGTACAACAACAACTTGGCAAACGTGAACGTAAGTGGTCCAATCCTTAAGCGTAATGGAGCAACTGTTTTAGGTTTTCGTGCCTCGGGTAACTTCCTTTACAATCAAGATGTTTCTCCTTCTGCGGTTGATTTAGTTCGTGTGAATGCTGCAAAAACAAAAGAATTGGAAGAAAATCCATTAATTCGTAGTGGTGCAACGTTTTTGTCAGCTGGAGAGCAATTGAGAGATTCCGATATGGAGTTCTTGAAAGTAAAACCAAACGAGCAAGACCGTCGTTATGACATCAACACAAAGTTAGATGCTCGTGTTACTAAAGATATTGATGTTACTCTTTCTGGTCAATATTCAAGTTTGAAAAATCGTTTTGCAAATGAGCCAAGTGGTGACAATGATATTGGAGTTCGTTCTTGGAGATTCTTGAACTCAGAACGCAATCCTTTTGAATACAATGACCGCTACCGTGCAAACTTCCGTTTCCGTCACCGTTTGGGTTCAAACGAAGGTGTAACAGATGGTAAAAAAGCGTTGATTCAAAATGCGTCATACTCATTGCAGTTTGGTATTGAAAACAACAAAAACAAACGTGAAGACTTAATTCACCAAGACCGCTATATGGATTATGGCTATATTGGAGAATTTAGAGATTCAAGTGTTGCTGTGGTTCAATCTGTTACTGTTGCTAATGGACCAGATTCTTTATTTCACTCTGGTTACAATACAGAATTTAAAGGTTATAAGGCAGGAACACTTAATCCTGTTTTAGCGAACTACAATAAATTGGTAGCAGACCAAGGAACATTGTCAGCATTTATCAATCAAAATGGTTTCCAAAATACAACTTACCGTAATGTTTGGAATTTCCGTAACGCAGGACAAATCTACAACAGTTTCAACAAGAGAGATGATGATTTAATCAACGTGAATGTGAACAGTTCATTTGACCTTGTTCCTGGCGGGAATAGCAAAAATCGTCACAGCATTCAGTTTGGTTTGACTTATGAGCAACGTACAAATCGTTTTTATAGTTTATCACCATTTGACCTTTGGAATTTGGGCAATCAGTTGGCTGACCAAAACTTTAACGGTGTACAAGATGGTGGCAAACTTGAAAATGGAGCGAGCAAACCTCTAAAAATTATTGGTAAGCAGATAGAAAAACAACCTGTTCAAGGTGGTGGTACAATAGATGTAGAAGTTCCAATCTATGCGAATTATTCGATTCCAAACGCTGACGGTAAATTCTACAAAGAAGCCCGTAAAGCAGCAAATGGAGGAAAAGGTATTGATACACTTACACACTTAAATGTTAATGCTTTCAGACCTGACGAATTGAATTTGAGTATGTTCTCTTCAAGAGAATTAAGTCAAAGAAATTTAATCAATTATTATGGTTTTGACTACTTGGGTAACAAATTAGCAAATACAGTAACATTTGATGATTTCTTTACCCAAAGAGATGCAAGCGGTATTCGTACATTTCCTGTAGTGGCTCAACGTCCATTATATACAGCAGCGTTTATCCAAGATAAATTTACAATTGAAAACATCATTTTCCGTGTAGGTCTTCGTATAGACCGCTTTGATGCGAATACAAAAGTACTGAAAGATCCATACTCTCTATATGACATTAAGTCTGCGGGAGATTTTTATGCGAACAACAAAGGTGCACAACCAGGTACTGTTAGTGACGATTTTAAGGTATATGTTGCTGATGCAAATGCTCAGAATCCAACTATAAAGGCTTTCCGTAGTGGAGAGCAATGGTATGATGCAAAAGGTACAACAGTGAACGATGCCAATTTGATTTTTAATGGTGTAGCACCTGATCCATTGTATTCAAATGCAGAAGTAAAGCAAAACAAAGACTGGATTAAATCAGCAAGTTTTGACCCTAAAAGTACTTTTACTGACTATTTACCACAAGTGAATTTTATGCCACGTTTGGCGTTCTCGTTCCCAATCTCTGATGAGGCAAACTTCTTTGCTAATTACGATGTATTGGTTTCTCGTCCAACAACAAACTTTAATGCAACAGCTTTGGATTATTTTTACTTTGCAGATGCTGGCCGTATTACAGAAAATGACCCGATTGACAATCCAAATTTGAAGCCAGAGAAAACGGTTTATTATGAAGTTGGTTTCCAACAAAAATTGACCAATTCATCGGCATTGAAATTAACAGCCTACTACAAAGAATTACGTGATCAAGTACAGCGTCGTACTTATTTATATGTACCTATCGTGAGCAACTACTATACTTATGGCAATATTGACTTTGGTACAGTAAAAGGATTTACTTTTGGTTATGATTTAAGAAGAACGAACAATATTCAAATGAATTTGTCCTATACACTTCAGTTTGCAGATGGTACAGGTTCTGATGCAAATACGCAAAAAAACCTTACTGCTCGTGGTAATTTACGTACGTTGTACCCATTGTCTTTTGATGAACGTCACAATATTCAAGCATCAATTGACTACCGTTTCCCTTCTGGAAACGCTTACAATGGTCCTAAAATTGGTGGTTTGAAATTGTTAGAAAATTTTGGTGTAAATATTATTGCAAGTGCAGTTTCTGGAACACCATACACTGCTAAATTATTGGTAGGTAAATTCGGAGGTTCTGGTACAGTTGGTCAAATCAACGGTGCTCGTCTTCCTTGGAAAAGTAACTTTGACTTAAAAGTAGATAAAAACTTCTCTTTGGGTAGCGAAACAAAATCATTGGATTTCAACGTGTTCTTACGTGTACAAAACGTTTTGGATACACGCAATGTGAAAGGAGTATTCTCTGCATCAGGTTCACCTGAAAATGATGGTTACTTGCAATCGCAAATTGGACAACAAGAAATTGAGTCAATCACGACTCAGGGACGTAATACAGATTCTTTCTTAGATGCATACCACTGGGCATTGTTGAATGGCGGTAATTTTACATTGCCACGTCGTATATTTGCAGGTTTGTCATTTTATTTCTAAAAAAACAATAAAAATTAAAAAAATATTTTTCTCATGCAAAGAATAAAAAATTTGCTATTAACGCTCTTGGTAGCCATGGTAGCAGTTCAGTTCTCAGCAGCATATATTCCAGTTGGTACGCATGGTACTCCTGCCCCAAAATCAGGAGCGCCCAAAGCCAACTACCGTGAAGAATGTGCGCAATCGAAGTCACAAATTGACTTAAATGTAAATAACGTGCGAGCTCGCCTTCAAGGTGGTGGTGACATTTGGTGGGATTTTAAAGATGGACTTTATGTTGTTCCCAATGTTGCTCCGGGTGTTCCGAGAGTATCTTCTATTTTTGCAGGAGGTATTTGGATAGGAGGTATAGATGCTGGTAATAACTTAAAGACAGCTTGTACCTTGTTCCGTAGAGCAGCAGACAACGACTGGTGGTCTGGTCCATTAGATGAGAAAGGTGGTGTTGAAGCTGCGACTTGTGCTAACTGGGACAAACACTTCGTGGTGAATGGTGGAGAAATTGATGCCTTCAAAACGGCTTATGATGCTGCGCCAAAAGATGCAGGCGGACGTGTTCTTGACCCTGGTTTTATTGACCAAATTGAACAAAATGTAAAAGGCTGGCCATCAAAAGGTAATCCTTACTTTACAGAAGTTCACGGCTTTCCTATGCCAGCAAATGTAAAGAAATTTGCTTATTTTTGGGATAGAAATGAAGATGGTAAATATGATCCATTAGATGGAGATTACCCTGCAATCTTTGTTCGTGGTTGCGAAAAGACACCTCAATATGCGGATCAGATGATTTTTTGGATTTTCAATGACGCAGGTGGTGTACATACACAATCAAATGGACAGCCAATTCGTATGGAAGTACAAGTTCAAGCGTTTGCTTATGCAACCAATGACGAAGTAAACAATATGTCATTTATGGCATACCGTTTAGCAAACCGTGCGGCACAAGACATTGATAGTATGTTTTTCGCAGTTTGGACAGACCCAGATTTAGGTTGTTACACTGATGACTATATTGGTTGTGACAATAGTATTGACGCTTCTGGCAAACCACGTAGTTTAATGTATGTATATAACGAAGATGCAGTAGATGGTTCTTCTGGTTCTAACTGTGGAGATGTAAACACTTATGCCAGTAAAATTCCTATTTTAGGTGTGGATTATTTCCGTGGTCCATTGGATTTGGCAAAACCATTGATTTGGGATCCTAAGTTAAAAGATTCTGTAAATGTAGAACTTGGAATGTCAACTTTTATGTATTTCAATGGTGCAACAGCGGGTTCTCCTCCTCCTGCAACACAAGACCCTACAACAGTAGAAGATCACTACCAATATTTGAATGCAGTTTGGAGAGATAAAACACCATTGTCCATAGGAGGAAATGGTTACAATGCTAATCCAGACGCTTCAAAATTGACAAAATATGCCTTCTTAGATGAGCCACAAAATCCTACTGGTTGGTCTATGACTACTGCTGGCGTACCTTTTGGAGATAGACGTACATTACAAGTATCTGGACCATTTAAACTTCTTCCTGGTGCAATCAATGAGCTTATTGTTGGTGTGCCATGGGTAGCAGACCAAGGTGGTGGAAAAGTAAGCTTGACTGCATTGCGTAAAGCAGATGACAAAGCACAAGGTTTATTTGACTCTTGTTTTGATATTTTGGACGGACCAGATGCACCAGAAGTTGGCTTAATCGAGTTAGACAAAGAACTTGTTATCGTTTTGACCAATGACGCTGGGTCTAACAACCATGATGAAAGTTACGGAGCAGACCTTCGTTTTAGAGAAAAACAACCAGAATCTCCAACAACAGGCGCAAGCCCATATTATAACTTTGAAGGTTATAAGGTATATCAATTGGCAGGCCCAGAAGCGGGTGTTTCTGACATTGAAGATCCTGAAAAATCTAAGTTGGTTGCATTAGTTGATGTAAAAAACAATGTTGTGAAGCAATTCAACTGGGAAAATACGGACGATCCAAACAATCCATCAAATCCTGCTGTATATCCTATTTTGAGGTCTGAAAATACAAATAAAGGTGTTGAGCATACTTTCCGTGTCAAGCAAGATTTATTTGCAAAAGGTCAAAGTAAGAGTTTGATTAATCATAAGAAGTACTATTTTGTAGCAATTGCGTTTGCACACAATGAGTATGAAAAGTATGATAAAAAAATAGACAAAGGACAAAAAACGACTTATATCGTTGGTCGTAGAAACATCGAAATTACTACAGCAATTCCAAGACCTATCGTTGATAAAAAACTCAACGCATCTTATGGCGATGGTGTTGTTGTAACCCGTTTCGATGGTATTGGTACTGGTGGAAATAACTTAGACATTTCAGAAGATACACGTGTTGCAATTTTGAATAAAACTTTCAAAGGTGAAATCAAATACAAAGCAGGTCGTGCGCCAATCAATGTAAAAGTCTATAATCCATTAGAAGTAAAAAATGGCAAGTTTGAATTGACATTCTTTGATGGCAATATGACAAATGATGTGTTAGATGCGCCTACAAAGTGGAAGTTGAAAAACTTAGCAGATGGTACAGAAGTCATTTCTGAAACTTCTATTGACCGTTTGAATGAGCAAATCATCGCAAAATATGGTTTCTCAATTGGTATTGGTCAAGTCAAAGAATTAGGAGAATTGAAGTCTGGTGACAATGGTATGATTGGTGGTGAGATTGAGTACAAAAACCCTTCTGGTGGTCAATGGTTCTCAGCAATCAACGATGAATACTCTATTCCAGGTTTTGGTGGTTCTCAGTTTTTTGATTTTGTATTAAATAATGCACAAGAGGAATTATTTGAGTACGATAGAGATCAAGCTCTTTCCACAAAGGTCTTAAAAGGTCAATTTGTACCTTATACAATGTGTGATTATAAAAGAAGATCGTTTGGAACAGGAACTACTGCACAGACTATTCCTTATACAACACCTGCTTGGTATAACAACCTAAGCAAAAATTATTATTTGAACGCAGGTGGTGCAGCAACAAAACCAATAAATACATTCTTGGAAAAAATTCCAAATGTGGATATTGTATTGACTTCTGATAAGTCAAAATGGAGTCGTTGTGTCGTTGTAGAAACCATTAATGATATGTACACAGAGTCAGGTATGGCAGCAGAAACAGATCCAGCTAATCCAGCGAAGGCAAAAGGTAGTTTTGATTTGCGTGCTGGTGCTTCTATTGGTTCTGAAACAGACCCAAATGCTGCATCTGATGGAACAAAAGGAAAAAGCTGGTTTCCTGGCTATGCAGTAGATGTTGAAACAGGAAAGCGTTATAATGTTTTCTTTGGTGAAAATTCTGGCTTTGATTCTAAAGATGAAGTATTGAATGAGGTTTACAAATTTTCTCAACCTTTAACAGGTAGAGATATGATTTGGAATCCAACAACAGATGCTGCGGTTGGAAATGGACCGCAAGGTGCAGCTCAATTGGTTGCTGGTTGTGGACACTACATTTATGTAACAGACCAAGAGTATGATGGATGTGCAGACTTATACACACAATTGAATAAAACATCGCCAAGTAAAACCAACGTAGTGCGTCGTATCAGATGGACAGCAATGCCATTCTTGACACAGGGCTCAAAAATGTTGGATTACAAGTCGGGTTTAATTCCAAATGATTGTACCATCAAACTTCGTGTTGATAATCCATACAGTGTATCAGCAGGTACAAACGTTAAGTTGGGTTATCCTACTTATCAGTTTGAAATTGCTAACGCACAAGCTGGAGCTGTCGATTCACCAGAATTGGTAAATAAGGCATTAGAAGCAATCAATGTTGTTCCGAATCCTTATTATGCTTATTCAGCGTATGAGATTTCTCAGTTCACCAATACTGTCAAAATCACAAATTTACCAGCAAAATGTGTTGTTTCTATCTACACATTAGATGGTAAATTCATCCGTCAGTATCGTCGTGATGAAGTAGCAGAAAGAACAAAAGGTACAAACCCTGGCGTTTCAGAAAAACAAATCACACCAGCATTGGAATGGGATTTGAAAAATGAAAAATCTATTCCAGTGGCAAGTGGTACTTATTTGATTCATGTAAGCTCAGATTTAGGCGAAAGAACACTCAAATTCTTTGGTGTAATGCGTCCATTTGACCCATCTGGTCTATAACAACTAATAATAATTAACAGTGAACAACGAATAGTGTATAGTGAAAAATTATTAATTAATAATTTTTACTGTTCGTTGTTCATTATTCGTTGTTCACTATTCACTAAAATTAACTTATGCGTAAATTACTATATACATTTTTATTTGCAGCCGCATTTGCATCAAGCGTACAAGCTGGTAATCCTGATCGTCAGGGAGAAGCAGGTTATGTACAATTGTTGATTAATCCTTGGGCTCGCAGTGCAGGCTTACACGCAATGACTGTTTCAAACTGTCGTGGCGTAGAATCTATGCACATCAATCCAGCTGGAGGTTCTCGTTTTACAGGCTCTACCGAAATCAATGTAAGCCATACCCGTTACTTTGATGGAGCTGGTATTGGGATTACTTCATTTGGTTTGGCTCAGAAATTAGGAAAAAGAGGAGCTTTAACCGTTGGCGTAATGTCATTAAGCCTTGGTGATATTCCTGTAACAACAGAAGCTACACCAGAAGGAACTGGCGCAACTTTTTCTCCGTCTATTGTCAATATTAATCTTGGTTACTCACATTCTTTTGAAAATAAAGTAAGCGTAGGTGCTGTTTTCCGTGGCGTAAGCGAATCTACAAGAGATGTAAGCTCTTTTAGCCTTGTTATTGATGCAGGTGTACAATATGTTGCAGGTAAAGATGACAATTTTAAGTTTGGTATTGCTTTGCGTAACGTAGGTTCTCGTGGTCAATTCTCAGGACAAGGTCTTGCTATTCAAGGAGCAAATCCTGGCGAAGGAGGTTATTCTTACAGATGGAATACCAATAAAGCTGCTCAGGCTTACGAAGCACCATCAACATTAAGTATTGGTACTTCTTATGACTTTTTATTGGGTAAGAAAAACCGTCTAACACTATTAGGTCAATTTACATCAAACTCTTTCTCTCGTGATAACATCGGTGGCGGAGTAGAATTTAACTTAGCAAATATGTTTGCACTTCGTGGTGGTTACCGTTACGAAGTAGGTGTAAGCCCAAGTTCAGCACAAGCTCCTATTATGACAGGTGTTTCTGGTGGATTTTCAGTGGATTTGCCTTTGCGTAAAGACAGCAACGCCAAGTTAGGAATAGATTACGCTTACCAACAAACCAAACTTTGGAGAGGTAACCACGTTCTTTCTGTTCGTATGGGATTCTAATACCAAAGTTCCGACTTTAGTCGAAATATTATTTTAGACTTTTTTCAGTAAGATTATATTATTTAGACCTAAATTTCTACTTTTGTAGAAGTTTAGGTCTTTTTTTTGCAAAAAAAATTAAAGTCTTTTTCTTTTTTAAAAGAAAAAAGTAATTTTACAAAATAAATGCTTATTTCCAAACAACGATTAAACAATTACAAACAATTTCCAAACCTATAAATATGCTTTTAAAAAATAAATACCTTTCAGTGATAGTTGGATTATTTTGTGCTACGTTACAAGCACAACCAACACCTGCACCAAAACAAACTGAGCCAATTCTAATCAGCGGAGGTACAATCCACGTTGGTGATGGTCGAACTTTGGATAACCATTATATTTTAGTTCGTGACGGAAAAATTGAGTCCGTTCTTGCTCAAACGGTAGGTCGTTCTTTTTCTGAGTATAAAACAGTCAATGCAGAAGGAAAACACATTTATCCTGGCTTTATTGCACCAATAACAACCCTTGGTTTGGTTGAAATAGAGAGTGTTCGAGCAACCATTGACCACACGGAAGTTGGCGAATACAATGCCAATGCTCGTACTATTATTGCTTACAATACCGATTCGGAAGTACAACCTACGGTCAGAGGAAATGGCGTTTTGATAGCGCAAGTTATTCCTTTGGGAGGTGTTATTTCAGGTCAGTCAAGCATCGTTCAGTTAGACGCTTGGAATTGGGAAGATGCAGCCATTAAAACAGATGAAGGTATATTTTTAAATTGGCCGTCATCATTTAGCAACAGTGGTTGGTGGGCAGAGCCTGGTGATACTCGTCGCAATGAACGCTATATGGAACAGGTTTCTACTTTGGAAAAAATGTTCACCGAAGCAACTTCTTACGCCAAAAGAACAGATATTACAGAAAAAAATGCTCGTTTAGATGCCATGAAAGGTCTTTTTGATGGTTCTAAAAAACTATACATCAATGCTTCTTATGCAAAAGCCATTACAGAGGCAGTTGTTTTTGCAAAAAAATATAACTTACAACCCGTAATTTGTGGAGGAGAAGATGCTTATTTAGTAGCTGATTTTTTGAAAGAAAATAATGTACCTGTTATCATTAATCGTTTGCAGAGTTTGCCACAACGAGCAGACGACGACTACGATCAGCCCTATAAAAATGCGACCATGCTTCAAAAAGCAGGTGTCCAATATTGCTTAAGTATGGATGGTGGCTGGCAACAACGCAATCTACCTTTTCAAGCAGGACAAGCGGTTGGCGCAGGATTGAACTATGAAGATGCTGTAAAAGCACTGACATTAAATGCTGCAAAAATTTTAGGAATCGACCGCACTTGTGGTTCGATTGAACAAGGAAAAGACGCAACATTAATTATCAGCGATGGTGACGCTTTGGATATGCGCACGAACAAAGTTTCTTATGCACTTATTCAGGGAAGAAATATTATTTTGGACGACAAGCAAAAACAATTATTTCGTCGTTTTAAAGAAAAATACAAGCAATCAAAATAGTCAAAGTCGTAAGTCAAATAAGTCAATAAGTCGTAAGTCAAATTTCTTTATCTTTTAATTTTTTTAATTTTACTACAATGCTTTGGGGAATAGATTTAGGTGGAACAAAAATTGAATGTGCTGTTATTGAAAGCGCAGAAAATCTCAGCGTAATACACCGACAGCGGATTAGTACAGAAGGTCATTTGGGCTACGACCACATCGTTGGAAATATTGTAAAACTTATCCGTTTGGTAGAAGATGCCGTTGGTGAAAGGGCAACGCATATCGGAATTGGTACGCCTGGTGCAATTGAACCATCAACACAATTGATGAAAAACTGCAATTCAACGGCACTCAACGGGCAACCTTTGGGGCAAGATTTAGAAAAAATCTTACAAATTCCAGTAAAATTAGCCAATGATGCCAATTGTTTTGCTTTAGCAGAAGCCCAATTTGGTGCAGCTCACAAAGAAAACCCAAATGCAGAAGTAGTTTTTGGTGTTATTATTGGGTCTGGTGTTGGAAGTGGAATTGTTGTGAATGGAAAAGTAATCAATGGTCGTCATGGTATTGGCGGAGAATGGGGACATAATTTTTTAGATGAAAGTGGCGGACTGTGTTATTGTGGTAGAGTTGGTTGCGTCGAAACAGTATTAAGCGGGCCAGCCTTGGAACGTTTTTATACTTCTTTGACTGGCGAAAAATTGAAATTAAAAGAAATTGCAATCCGTCACGAAGAAGGCTTAGACGAAGCGGCTACTACAACCATGAATCGCTTAAAAACATTGTTTGGAAAAGCAATCGCCCCAATCATTAACATTATTGACCCTGAAATTATTGTAATTGGCGGTGGTGTTGGCAATATTGACTTGATTTATACAGAAACAGAAGCCGAAATTAAAAAATACCTTTTTAATCCAACGTTGGCTACTAAAATTCTAAAACCATCATTGGGCGATTCCGCAGGTGTTTTTGGGGCAGCACTTTTGTAGTTTTCATTTTAGTGAGAATAAAATAATTATTTAATCGCATCTCTACGATTCGTGGTAATTAGCGTAATTCGATACAATTCGTGATTGAAAAAAAACAAACATTTTTTATAAAAAAACTTTTTAATTTGAAAAAATGTTTTACTTTTGCAACAAATTGTTGTTTATATGATAAAAAAGCTATTAATACATAACTTTGCCATTATTGATCAGTTGGAAATTAATTTTTCCAACAAACTTACCATCATTACAGGCGAAACAGGAGCTGGTAAATCAATTCTATTAGGAGGACTTGGACTTATTATGGGCAACAGGGCTGATGGCGTTTCCCTTTACGACCCAAAAGAAAAATGTGTTATAGAAGGTTACTTTGATGTTTCTCGCTATGATATAAAAGATTTTTTTACAGAAAATGAATTAGATTACGATGATGAAGTCGTAGTTCGACGAGAAATTACGCCAGCAGGAAAGTCACGTGCTTTTATCAACGATACACCAGTGACACTCAAAGAACTTCAGCAATTGAGTAGTTCCTTGATTGACCTTCACCAACAATTCGATACACTCGACATTCACAATATTTCTTTCCAGCTTCGTATGATTGATGCTTTGGCGGACAACGATAAATTGTTGAAAGAATACCAAGTTAAGTTTAAAAAATACCAATCAGACAAGAAAAAATTAGCTGATTTTATAGCGCAAAGCGCAAATGCTTCTAAGGAAATAGACTTTTTGACCTTTCAGTTAAGCGAGTTCAATAAAGTAGAATTGGTAGAAGGCGAGCAAGAGCGTTTGGAGGTAAATTTGGTTCAGTTGAGCAATGCTGAAAACATCAAACGTGTCAGCAGTGCCGTATATCACCGAATCCATGAAGATGAAACTGCAATCACCAGTCAATTAGATGAACTTTCAAAGCAAATCACGACGGTAAAAAAATTCCACAACGAAGTCGCTAAATTACATGAACGTTTGGACAGTGTTCGTTATGATTTACAAGACATTGCGGCAGAATTTGAGCGTATTGCAGAAGGAACAGAATATGATGGAGAACGAATTATCGAGGTGCAAACTCGCTTGGATTTGATTTATAAATTGCAAAAAAAGCACAACGTAAAAGATGTTGTGGAATTAATCGCCATTCAAAATGACATACAAACCAAGTTAGAAGGATTTGGTGATTTAACAGGAACAATTGAAGCACTCGAAACAGGGATTGCTGTACAAGAAAAAGTGCTTTTTGATTTAGCCGCTAATTTATCTACACGTCGTCAAAACGTAACAGAAGGTTTTGTAAAAAACGTAGAAGCCTTGTTAGCCCAGCTTTCAATGGAATACGCACAGCTAAAAGTTCTTGTAAAGCCATTAACCAATTTGACAAACGTAGGTACAGACGAAGTAGAATTTTTATTTGCGCCAAACAAAGGCAGTAAATTCATGAGCATCAAAGATGCTGCATCAGGAGGAGAATTATCTCGTTTGACATTGTGTACCAAAAGTTTAGTTGCAAGTGCCATTCCTTTGCCTACACTAATTTTTGATGAGATTGATACAGGTATTTCTGGCGATGTTGCCTTGAAAATGGGTAAGATTTTACAAAATTTAGCCGAACACCATCAAGTTGTATCCATTACACACTCTCCGCAAATTGCATCAAAAGCGGAAAAACATTATTTTGTTTACAAAAAAGTATTAGAAGACAGAACTGTTACCAATGTCCGAGAACTGAACAACGAAGAAAAAATCCGTGCTATTGCAACAATGCTAAGTACGAATCCGCCAACAGCAGGAGCAATCGAAAATGCAAAAGAACTTTTAGGAATAGCCAACAAATAAAACAAATGAACAAAACCATAGCCAATATCATTAGCGTAGTTTTTCATCCGCTAACCATTACAACCTATATAATGATAGTGTTGTTAATGCTCAATCCGTTCTTGTTTGGAAAAAACAGTTTGGAGCAAGGCGGAGGATTAATTGCACAAGTATTTTTTACTACTTTTTTTCTTCCTGCCTTAGCTGTAGCAATGATGAAAGGTTTAGGATTGATAGAATCCTTCCAGATGGTAGATAAAAAAGAGCGAATCATACCATATATTACTACAGCAATGTTTTATCTATGGATATTTATGACAACACATAAAAATCCAAATATTCCAGTCGTATTTGTTTCTGCGATGCTTGGTACAATCATAAGTATTTTTATTTCCTTTTTTATCAATAATTTTTCTAAAATCAGCGCACACGCAGTAGGCGTAGGTGGATTTATAGGAATTATTGCTGTTACATTGCGTTGGTTCGCATACAGTTATTTTTACATTAATTTTCAAGGACAAAAAATTGAAATTGCTACCTTTTGGGTTTTTATTTCAGCATTAGTGATAGGCGGACTTGTATGTTCAGCTCGATTATGGCTCAATGCGCACACGATGAAAGACATTATAGGCGGGTTTATTGTAGGCATATTCGGACAATGGGCTGCAATAACTTATTTATTATAAATTTTAAAAATGGCAAACAACGTAAAAAAAATATTTGGTTGCACGAATTGTGGCAATACCTCTTCAAAATGGGAAGGAAAATGCAGTGCTTGTGGAGAGTGGAACACCTACCAAGAAGAAATTATTTTTAAGGGAACAAAGCAAGAAGAAAAAGAAAAGGCTTGGAAACCTGCGGGAACAAAACGAGAAGACCCCAAACCCATCATTGTCAGTCAAATCAAAGCGACAAGTACTCAACGCTTGATAACACCTGATGGAGAGTTGAATCGAGTTTTGGGAGGCGGTATTGTAGGTGGTTCAATTGTCTTAGTAGGCGGACAACCTGGCATCGGCAAATCAACATTAATGCTACAATTGGCACTCAATGTTGGTGTCAGAGTACTTTATGTTTCGGGAGAAGAAAGCGAGGAGCAAATCAAAATGCGTGCTGACCGAGTAAGTAAAATGACTTCGGAATGTTATATTTTGACAGAAACAAATACCAATAAAATTTTATTGCAAGCGCAACAGCTTGAACCTGAATTGATTATTATTGATTCGATTCAGACACTTTCATCGCCTTTGATTGACAGTACGCCTGGTTCTATTTCGCAGGTGCGTGAGTGCGCTGGCGACTTACAACGTTTTGCTAAAGAAAGTAATATTCCCGTTTTTGTGATTGGTCACATCACCAAAGATGGTTCGATTGCTGGGCCTAAACTCTTAGAACATATTGTTGATGCTGTTTTGCAATTTGAAGGAGATCAGCACTATACGTATAGGATTTTACGTACTATAAAAAATCGTTTTGGCTCGACGGACGAAATGGGTATTTACGAAATGCAAGCGAGTGGACTTCGAGAGGTATCGAATCCTTCCGAATTACTGCTTTCCCAAAAAGACGAAGACCTCAGTGGAAGTGCCGTTTGCGCTACCATCGAAGGAATGCGTCCGATGTTGATTGAAACACAAGCCTTGGTAAGTAAAGCCGTTTATGGTACACCTCAACGTTCTGCGACAGGTTTTGATTTGCGCCGTTTGAGTATGTTGTTGGCGGTGTTAGAAAAACGATGTGGTTTTATGTTTGGACAAAACGATGTATTTTTGAACATTGCGGGCGGTATTCGGGTAGATGACCCTGCCATGGATTTGGCAGTTGTATCTTCTCTAATCTCCTCTTTGGAAGACATTGCGATTCCGAGTGATTTTTGTTTTGCAGGAGAAGTAGGTTTGTCGGGAGAAATTCGTGCTGTGAATAGAATTGACCAACGAATTCAAGAAGCGGACAGACTGGGGTTTAAGTCCATTTTTATTTCAAAATACAATATAAAAGGCTTAAATCTTGATAAATACGGCATCAAAGTGCAGACAATTGGTAAAATGGAAGAGTTGTACCATGCCTTGTTCACTTGATTTGGCTTGCTTCTTACAACCTTTCCAACAAAAATTCTTCGATTTCTTCATAAGGCAAGACTTCTACCTCGAAGCGCCTATTCAATATATACACGTCGGAAAGTGTTTTCGGAATTTTACATTTATGTAAAATTTAAAATTACTTTCCGACGTGTGTATAACACATTCTCTTCTAATTGTCCAATGAAGAGCCATACAATAAATCTTTGAGTTTTGAACCTTTGAGTTCTGAGATGTTGTAAGAATTATTGAATTTTTCTATCGAAATATCAATGTCTTTTTGTAAATCGCCAAATTGCTTAGGTAGTTTTCCTGCGCAAGCGGCTTGGTTTTCGTAAGTACTTACAATGCCCTTGAATTTTTGGTAATATTTTTCGCCTTGCGATACAAATGCGCTGTATTTGTTGATGTAATCCAAAAGTCTGTCTATTGAAAACTCCAAATTGATTTGTTTTTTATAAACATTTTTATCGTTGGGTGTTTTTTTGAGTATTGCGTCCATTTCAGCCACATAAGTATCAAGCATTTCATAGACTTTGTCCCAATCGTCGGCTTTGCGGCAACGGTCAATTGGTGTGGTATAGCCAATTACTTTGACATATTCGTCAAATAAAATGGCAGATTCATCTTTGAGCGATGCGTTGGTACTGCGCAAAAAACCTGTTTCATGGTTGATGATATTTAGGTCAGAATTCATGCGAACAGTAAAGTCCATGATACAAGCAATTTTTTCTATTTCTACGTCTTTTTCTTTTTGGTCGGTGCTGGAAACAACAAAATTGACAATCGTATTAGCGACCGCCACATAAGGGTTACTTGCCAGAATAGCAGGCAATTGTAATGGATTGTTTCCTTTATTTGCTTTTTTCTCCAATAAGGTTTTGGCATTTTGAAACTCAGGATAAGCATTGGGATTGGTCATTTGAGCAATATTCTGGTACGTCTGAAGCGCAGCAAAGTGATGGTCGAGTGCCAAGACTTTTTCATAGACCATTTTGATAAGTTCCACGCCTTTGCGGTAGCGGGTTTTGGTAAAATCGAAATATTATTACTTTTGCTAGTATTGACTTAAATTAGGATCGGGAGTAACCTCGTTTTGTAGAAAATGTTAATAAAATCTTAAAATACATTATTTCCCAATGAATAAGCACTGAAAAATCTAATAAAAACTTCATAAATACCTATATTTTGATATGAAAATATTTTTATTAACATTTACTTAAGATTTTCTACAATTTCAGGTTACTCCCATTAGGATCATATTTATTTTAAAAGCATGACATTTCCACTAATTTTTTTTATTTCATTATCCCTTAGATCTTTGAAAAATATTAGCCATGTATAGACACCTTGTAAGCTGAGATTTCCATCTAAACTTGTACCATCCCAAGTTGCATTTTTTCCTTTTTGCATAAAAATATGATTGCCCCAAAGGTCGTAAATATTCAGTTCGATGACTTCTGAAAAAGGGCTTAGAATAGTCCAATTATCGTTAGAGCCGTCTTGATTGGGCGAAAAAATATTAGGTGCATAAATTTGATAAAGCTCTGAATCGGTGCATTTTTTCCGTTTGACTTCTAATGTTCCAGTAATTTTACAAACAGTATCTAAGGTGTAAGTAGCAGAATAACTATGCTTCTTATCGTCTTTTATGAAAAGAGTATCTTGTAATAGCTGATTTTTATCCCAAATAATATTTTTAAAATTAGAGAGTACGATTGGGAAATCTTCATTTTGGCAAACTGGTGTTTTAGGTAGAACGAATGGAGATTGAAAGTCTATAATTTTTACATTGATTTTTGTAGAGTCTGCACAACTATTATTTTGGATTAAAAAATTATAAAGACCTGATTTCGTGATACTTATTTCTTCATTAATAGGTTGTTTATTCATAAATCGAGCTGTGGTAACGTTGTCTTTGAGGTTTATAGTTAGGCTTGGACTTCCACAAACTACAGTGTCTTTTAGTATTAGTTTTGGCACTTCTAATACTTTCACTTTTTTTGAAATACTATCTCTGCAAATGCCCAATTCTACATTATGAAATACAAAAGCATTGCCTTTTTTAGTAAAAGTTAAATTGGGTATTTTATCGTCAAGTCCTTGATTGGGTATTCTCCAAATATGTTTTATTAAGGAAGAGGTATCTACGATAATAGGACTGTAGCCTGCTTTTAAGCAGACCGTATCTGGAAAAGAAAAAGTAGCATCTACTTTTACACAAAAATCTTTAGAAGAAAGCATTATATTTTCGTCAGGAACAAACAAAGGTGTTTGGCTTATTTTTGTGCTTCTCGTCAAATTATAGCTATTGAAATTATAAATTTTTTCTTCGGGAAATTTTACCATACTACTTACGGGTAGGGACTTGGTGCTACAGTCGCTATTGTTGCCATTCTTATCAAACAATGCAATTAATGTTTTTCCTTTGACATTTCTTACCGTAAATACAAAACCGTCATTGATAGACAGGGCATCAAAATTACTTGTTTCTAAGCATTTATCTAACTGTTTGCGCCAAATTTGATTGATTTTTGAATCAAATTTGGTAATTGTATTTTGTTTTTCATCATAAGTAAAAAAGGAATTATTGTCTATATCAAAAATTTTTTCGTAATTTTCTGTTTTATGAATTTGAATAATTTCATTTTTTTTAAAATCAGTTATTGTTAAACAGTTGTATTTAGTATCCGTGCCATTTTTCCAAATAGTATTTTCGCCCGAACTAAGCATAAGGTCTGGTGCAATGAAAAAAGTACTCTTTTTCTTTAAATTGGAAAGAAAAGAAGTAAAGTAACCTGTACTATCAAATCGTTCAAAAAAATCAAGACATGGGCGATAGTGTGGTGAAGATACATACTGAAGTGTACCCATATCAGAAAAAGGGGTGTTAGCGTCTATGAGTGCAATAATTTGGCTACGGTCATAAGTTGGGATTAATTTTGCCAAATTAAAATGGCTTTCAGTAATAAAAAAATGTGTAGGTTTGTAGATATGTTTATAGCCTGTCGCTAAAGCACCACTTTTACTCATCTGAGTTGTATAATAATAGCTAGAGTCGGAACTCGTTACACCCAAATGAATAGCCGAAATCCAAACTTTCTCCTGTTCATCTTCTGCAATATCAAAGATTTTGGAATAATTAGCTTTGCCAATTTGCTTAGTCCAAAGAAGTTTTCCTTGCAGGTCATATTTTATCAAAAATGAAGAAGGTGTGCTATTTTCACTGTCATTAGCAGCTATTAAAAGACCATCTTGTTGGACTAAGCACTGTCGGATTACTAATTGAGAGTACTTAGAACTGTGCAGTTTGACCCAATCAAAATCACCATTTAAAGGATTAATTTTGCCAATCAAAATATTTTCTTCACCCAAATAAAATGTATTACCAATAATGAAAACAGATTGTTTGTCCGCACTTGCTCGCAATATAGATGATTGTAAGGATTGTGATAATATTTTTTGGAAAGTTTTCTGAGAGAAACCATTGTTTCTTATAAGAAAAAGTAGGAAAAAAATAAATAAAATGCGGATTCTTTTTTTCATATCAGTTATTTTGATAGCAAAAGTAGTGCAATTTAATTGAAAAATTACTTTTTTAATTGTCTATAACTTATAAAATTACGGGCGATAATTAAAGCTAATATTGTGAGTTATTTTTCATGGCTTATTTTTTTATAAAAAACAATTAACTACACTGTTTTTTTAGTTGTTTAACGTTTGCTATTGTTTGAAATGCCTCTAACTAATTGAAAACCAAAACAATACAATAATTATAAGCGATAGCAAACTTTTAAAACAATGTATTCAATAAATGACTTTTGCTATTACTCATTATATCGCCCTTAGCGCATCTGCTCGATTCAACAACATCCAATTGCCATTGACATCAAGGTAAGTTGCTTCAGGAAATGCAGGCATGAATTTTTGCTCATAAAACTCTTTAGTATCGGCTTTGTCTTTTTTATTAAAAGACAAGCGGTTGTACAGCAAAACACCTTCAATAGAAAGTAAATTCTTTAATTTTATCAAAAATTCATCTTTTTCAAAATCTTTCGGAACAGTATCGTCAATAAAAATATCCATGGCGATAAGGTCGAATTTTTCTTTACAATTGTTCACAAAATGAAGTGCATCTTCGCAAACCAAATCAACAGAGGATTTTATTTCGGGCAAAACATATTTTTTAGCCATGTCAATCACCTTGCAATCCAGCTCTACAGCGGTATAATTGTAGTTTTTTTCAAATACTTCTTCCAAAATGAAAGGAATACTGCCCAGTCCAAAACCCAATACCAGTACTCGTTTGATGTCTAACAAATCTAAATCAATGGCATCAAAAGAACGGGTAAAATTGTCGTATAAATCACCATACGAGTACACAGCGTGCGGTGTACACAATTGATAACGACCCTGTTTGAGGTAAAGATCCAATTTTGGATTGACTTCACTTGATGTACACTCTTCGAGCTTAAAAGCACGAAAATAACTAAGAAAACGCTTCCAAGAAGGTTGTTTCATTATAAATGAGTCTTTTGGTTGAGCAAATTAGCCAACCTTTTTTTCCCAGCTACGCTCAGGCGTGCTGATTTCATAAAGATGTTTGAGTATTTTTTCGTCTTCTTCGGTCAGATTAATATTTCTTCGAGCCATTACAATTTTTGCGGTTGCAATTGCTTTGTCTAATTTATGTGTAATAAAACCGCTGTAACCGCCCCATGAAAATGACGGAATAATATTACGAGGATAACCTTCTCCAAAAATATTGGCAGCCACACCAACCACTGTTCCTGTATTAAACATGGTATTGATGCCTGATTTTGAGTGATCTCCCATGATTAAGCCAAGGAAATTTTGCCCTGTATGTGCAAATTTTTTCTCTACATAACTCCACAGGCGCACCTCGTCATAAGTGTTTTTTAAGTTAGAAGTATTGGTATCTGCACCTAAATTGCACCATTCGCCCAATACAGAATTTCCCAAATAGCCGTCGTGTCCTTTGTTGGAGTAACCCAATAAAATAGAGTTTCCCACTTCTCCACCAACTTTGCAATGAGGACCAAAAGTATTTGCACCATAAAGTTTTGCACCCATTTTGAGCGTAGCACCTTCGCAAAGAGCCAAAGCACCACGTACAATACAGCCTTCCATTATCTCAGCATTTTTACCGATATAGATGGGCCCTGTAGTGGCATTCAAAATAGAACATTCTACCTTTGCACCTTCTTCTAAAAAAATATTTTCTTTTCCTAAAACTTGGTTGGTAGGACTGATGGTCTGTGATTTTCTATTTTTGGTAATCCATTGAAAATCAGCTCTTAATACTTGATCATTATAAGAAAACAAGTGCCAAGGTCTTGAGATTTGGACAAACTCCAAGTCTATTTCGGTTTCTTCAAGGCTACTCATTTCACCTTCTAAAATCACACGCTCGAATTGTTCTTCACCCAAACGGGCTGCAATTAACTCTCCATTTTTGACCAATGCCTCATTGTAACCCAAGTCTGCAATACGACTGCAAAGGGCTTCGGTCGGAATAACCGAACCGTCAATGACATAGTTGTCATCGCTAATGCTGATTGGAAATTTTGTGGAAAGGTAATCTTCGGTGATGTGAGAAGCAACTCCGTCAAGGAGTTGTTCCCATTTTTCTTTGATGGTCGTGATGCCAATGCGAAGCTCTGCAACAGGACGGGTGAACGTCAAGGGCAAAAGGTGTTGTCTTACTTCACTATCAAAAAGAATGATATTTTTCATCGTAAGAAAAAAAATAAAAAGTCCCATCTGTTAAAACATTGGGACTTTTTAACGAAAATATGCAAACGTTTATTTAGAAAACTTTGCAAATTTTTTGTTGAACTTATCAATACGACCAGCTGTATCAACCATTTTCATCTTACCCGTAAAGAACGGATGTGAATGTGATGAAATTTCTAACTTGATAAGCGGATATTCATTACCGTCTTCCCATAGAACGTTTTCTTTAGAGTTCGCACAAGAGCGACCCATCCAAGACTCATCTACTGAGAAATCTTTAAAAATGACTGTACGATAACTTTTAGGATGAATTTCTTTTCTCATTATTTTCTTAATTTTTTATCAAAAGTGGCGCAAAGATATATTTATTTTTTTGGTATTGCAAATGTTTGGTGTATTTTTTATCTTTTTATTAAAAATAAAAATTTTGAAAGGGTTATTTCCCACAAAAGCAAGACCGCCTTGGACTACTGAAGTATATTTGTTCCATAAATATTGTAATAACTCAAACTCGGTCAAAATAGCGTCCATTCATAAAATTACAAATATGCAACCATGTTTTTTCGTAGTTGATGACCTCTACTTCGTAGGGTTGATTAAGCACATCGTAGGGTTTTTCTTGAAAACGAACATAAAGCGCCTTGGCTTCCGCTTGTAGTTTTTGAATTGAAAGGAATATTTGGCAAGGAGCTCTGCTAAGGCGATGAATACGTCGCTGCGAAAAGTTTCTTTTTCTTTTTTCAAGTGTCGAAGTCTGTATTTTGATAGGTTCTCTATTCGGCTAAAAAGAATTTCTACTTTTTTGCTGTCATTGTGTTCGCCTTGCTGCTTCCCTGTTAGATACAACTCATGCGCTTTTTCAAAACGGTCAGTATGAAACAAAGCGTAATGTAAATATTCACCCCTTTAAACCAACTTGTCAGACCTACTTCTAAATAAGCAAGGTAGTCATTGACAGCGACTTTAGTCTCCTCGTATTGCCGAAGCATGATGTGTGCTGCTACACCTTCTATTCCTACTATTTTGTACTTGACGCTTGCCATTACTCCGAAATTCGTTTTTTTTATACGATACCTAGACTCCTCCAACAAACTCTTTTGTAATTCAGGGAAAAGTTCACGACGTATTTGTAGCGTAAACGCCTCTATATTATTGAAGCTATCCAGCGCTTTGTCTGTGATAACCTCTCGTTCAATTGTGATTTTTTCACCATTTGAATTTGTGATTTCTATTTTTACTTGTGCCATAAGGTTCTTTTTACGCAAAGTTATAGTTTTTTTTTATCTTTGCACACAAAATATTACAGCAACAAATTTATTAAGCTACACAAATTTTTCCTATCTTTGCTTTACAAGTAGGCGTATAGAAATAAATGTGGTTATTTTAGCCCAACCACTTAAAAATAAATCAATGAATAAATTACACACTATATTTTCTTTCGTTTTAGTTATTTTTATTTTTTTTTCTTGTACAAAAAAAGAAAACAAAGCAACTGTAACGTCAAAACCAACCTTCCGTTTGCTCGAATCAGCACAAACTGGTATTCAGTTTTCAAATGACTTAGATGTTAATTTGGATATGAATATTTTTAAATATATGTATTACTACAATGGTGGCGGTATTGGTGTTGGCGATTTCAACAATGACGGGCTGCAAGATGTTTTCTTCTCGGGAAATCGGGTTGCGAACAAGTTGTATTTGAACAAAGGCAACATGAAATTTGACGACATTACTGAAAAATCGGGTATTGTTTCCACCAAAGATTGGTCGAATGGCGTGGCTGTTGCAGATGTCAATCAAGACGGTATGATGGACATTTATGTAAGCGTCGTAGGCGATTATTTGAATTTAAAAAGTCATAACAAACTCTATATTTGCAAAGAAATCAAGGATGGAGCACCTGTTTTTGAAGAAAAATCGAAAGAATTTGGTTTGGATTTGGTTGGTTTTGGAACACAAGCTACTTTTTTTGACTATGATTTAGATGGTGATTTGGATATGTTTCAGCTCAATCACTCCCTGCATAACAATGGTACTTTTGGTCCTCGAAAAAACTTTCAAGGAAAATTTCATCCACTTTCTGGGGACCGTTTTTTCAAAAATAACAATGGAAAATATAATGAAATAACAAAAATAGTTGGCATTAATTCAACCGTTGTTGGCTACGGTTTGGGTTTGGCAGTTGGCGATATAAATGGTGATGGCTATCTTGATATGTACATTGGCAACGATTTTCACGAAAACGATTATCTCTATATTAATCAAAAAAATGGTACTTTCAAGGAGCAAATCAACGATTATGTACAGCATACGAGCCGTTTTAGCATGGGCGTTGATATTGGTGATTTGAACAATGACGGACTCAATGATGTGATGAGCTTGGATATGCAACCTTTTGAGCCATTTATTTTGAAATCTTCCGAAGGTGAAGATGCTTTCGGAACGTTCAATTACAAGTTGGGTTATGGCTATAATTTTCAATATGCACGCAATGCTTTACAGCTCAATAATGGAAATGGCACGATGAGTGAAGTGGCAATGTATTCGGGTGTTTTTGCGACGGATTGGTCTTGGGCAAGTCTATTTTTAGACTTTGACAACGATGGAAAAAAAGATATTTTTATAGGAAATGGTATTCCAAAACGCATGAATGATATTGACTACATCAAGTTCGCTTCGGCGGATAATTTGCAAGATAAAATCCGTGCGGACAAACTCGAAGACAAGGATTTAGATGTGATTCGGAATGTTCCTGAGATAAAATTGTACAATAAAATGTTTAAAAATTCAGGAAATTTGAAATTCCAAGACCAAGAATTTTTTATCGAAAACAATAAAAAATCGTACTCGAATGGCTCGGCTTATGCCGATTTGGACAACGATGGCGATTTGGATATTATCACGAACAACATCAACGATAAGGCTTTTGTTTATGAAAATATTATTGAAAAAAAGCCTACAAACGTAATGCTGACCTTAAAATTGGAAGGCACTGAAAAAAATCGTACTGCCATCGGTAGCCGTTTGGTTGCCTATAAAAAAGACAGTGTGATGATGTACGAAAAATACCCAACGAAGGGTTTTCAAGGCAGTATGGAAACACCACTTTATGCGGGTATCGGCAATCCAGATGAGATAGACAGTTTGTTTTTGATTTGGACTGATGGTTCTTTTCAAAAGTTAGATAAAAATTCGCTTAACTTCAACGGAATCAATACTTTTTCTTATAAAAAAGGCTTGAAAAAATTTGATTTCTCACGACTCACGACTTCTCACGACTCACGACTTTCTAATAAAATTACAGATATTACGGACAAAGTAAAATTAAATTATTTTCACGATGAAAATGATTTTATAGAGTTTGACAGAGAACCTTTGACTCCGCTTTTGACTTCTACGGAAGGGCCCGCTTTGGCAGTTGGCGATTTGAATGGTGACGGTTTAGAAGATGTGTTTGTTGGTGGTGCAAAATGGAAAGAATCTGGCTTGTTTTTTCAACAAAAAAATGGTGTTTTTTCAAAAATAAAAAATACAGCGATGGCGCAAGATAGCATCATGGAAGACGTTGAAGCCTTGATTGTAGATATTGACAACGACAAAGATAACGATATTATAGTAGGAACAGGCGGTAGTGAATTTGCTGAAAAAGATGCCAATTCCGCTTCCCGAGTTTATCTGAATGATGGAAAAGGGAATTTTTCTCGTTTGCAAGATGCTTTTCCAAAACCCTATCCAATCGTAGGAACGCTTACTGCCAATGATTTTGATGGTGATGGTTTTGTAGATTTGTTTCTTGGCGCAAGATCTTTGACGAGCAATTATGGCGAAACACCTCGCTCTTACTTGTTGAAAAACGATGGTAAAGGACATTTTTCAGATGTTACCACGGAATGGAACAAAGATTTAGCGAACATCGGTTTGGTCAAAAATTCTGTTTGGACAGACATAGACAAAGATGGTGACAAAGATTTAATCGTCGCTACTGAATGGGACCTTATTTATGCTTTTATCAAAGAAAACAATACCTTTAAAACAACAACTTTGACAGATAAAAAAGGTTGGTGGAATTTTGTAATGCCTTATGATTTTGACAATGATGGCGATATAGATATTTTAGCTGGTAATTTGGGGCAAAATACACGTTTACAAACCTCTGTTAATCAATCAGTTAAGATGTATTATTCAGATTTTGATGACAATGGTAAAAAAGAACAAATCTTGACTTTTTTCATGGGCGATAGAGAAGTTCCTTTTACGAATATTGCCGATTTGCAACGACAAATTCCTTCTTTTAAGAAAAAAATATTATTCGCTCGTGAGTTTGCAAAAATGTCATTGGAGCAAATTTTTACTAAAGAAAAATTACAAAAAGCAAAAAAATACGAAGCAACTTATTTTGATAATGCCATTTTGGTCAATCAAGGGAATGGCAAATTTGAAACTGTTTCGTTGCCTGATTTTGCACAATTGACTCCTTACAAAACTGCACAAATCATTGATGCCAACAAAGATAATTTACCAGATGTATTGCTTTATGGAAATTACTACGGAAACAATGTACAACTTGGGCGTTACGATGCAGATTATGGAAAAGTACTTATCAACAAAGGAAATTGTAAATTTGATGTACAAAATGTCAATGGTGTACAAGTCAAAGGTGAAGTTCGCCGCAGCGCAGCGATTAAAATTGGCAAACAAAAAGCAGTTATTTTGGTCAGAAATGACGATACAGTGAAGGTGTTGGGATTGTAATAATTGTAAAATATTGATAAAATATAATTTTATTAAATAATATTATTAAAGAATTATATTTTATATGAAAAAAAAAAAATGTATTTTTATTTTGTTTAATTAAAAAATAGAATTTACCTTTGCTGAATCTTAATTGAAATTTCTTTCAATTAAGTATCTCAAACAATTATTTTTTAAATTTTTCAAAAACCGATTATTATGAAAAAATTAATTTTATTTGGCGGAATGTGTATCATTGCGCTATCAACTTTCATTGTAGCTTCTTGTCAAAAAGAATCCGCTACCTATACTACAGAACAAAAAATCTCTAAAATAGAGGTTGATAAATTACTGTTCCTAAAAGAAATGAAAAACTCTGTTGATCAGCAAACCAATGCTACTGAAAGAGGAGAAGATGGCTGTCGCTGGTATATTAGAGTAGATAGTGTTTATAATGCAGATATTTGGTCTATTGTGGGAACAGGAATTGGACCAGTGACTGGAAGTGACTGTAGCGCATCACAAAACATTCCATTTATAGGATTAGACAACGACCCTTGTTCTAATCCTCAGTTAACACAACAATTAGGTGTATGGGTACCCTCTAATTGCTGTATACCACCTCAAAAAACCTTAGGTCTCGCTACATTTGGATATAGTACAAAGGCTGGCTGTTCAAATATTGCAGAGCCTGACTACTATATCAAAATCTCTTTATCAATAGGAAATTGTTGGACTTCGACAGGCAACGAAAGTATTACAACTGTAGAATATAAAGGTCAAGGTACAATTGTTAAAAAATTTAGTGCAAGAAATGGATGTAGTGGTAGGATAATGGAGCGAAAATAAAACTAATAAAAAAAGCCATAACAGAACATCTGTTATGGCTTTTTTTATTAGTTTATCTAAAATTTCTTTAAATATAGATAATAAATATTATTTTTGTGCATATTAATAAATCTACAAAATTTAAATTTATTTTAAAATGAAAAAAAATTTACTATTTCTAATTGCACTCGTAGGAACTACGATGCTTTTTGCACAATCATCACCTAAAAGAACAGTGTTGATTGAAGAATTTACGAATGCTTCATGTCCTCCATGTGCAGCTCAAAATCCTGCTTTTCACGCACTTTTGACAAAGAACGTTAAAAATGTTGTTACTATTAAGTGGCAAACAAGCTTTCCTGGCGCAGACCCAATGAACGCACAAAATAAAGCGGAAATAACAACTCGTACAGGTTATTATGCTGTAAAGGGTGTTCCTGAAGCAGTTATTGATGGTGTTGTTCCTGACGATAGCTATGCAGATGGCAAAGGCGGATGGCAAGTAGCCCAAGGCGGTTACGCTGGCGGTCCTTACGGTTACAACCAAAACGTTTTGGATTATGCAACAAGCCAAGTAGCAACAGCTAGTGTTGAAACAAGCCATACATTAAACGCTGCAAAAGATTCTATTTTTATTACTGTAAAAGTGAACAATTCAAGTGCAAGCAAAATTGGTTCTACTACATTAAGATTGCAAGTAGCATTGCTTGAACAAACGATTAATTTTGCAAAAGCTCCTGGTACGAATGGCGAAAAAGAATTCTTTGGAATTGTACGTAAGTCATATCCAAATGCTTTGGGTACAGCCGTAGATTCTGTTGCAGCAAAAGGTTCTCGTACTTATACATTTAAGGCAAAATTACCAACTTATATTTATGATAAAAAGCAAATTGCCGTAGTTTCTTTTTTACAAGACGATGCAACAAAAGCTGTTATGAATTCAAGTATCAGCTATCCTATCAATTCTTTTGATGCTGCATTAACTTTGACTTCTACGGGTCCAGAAAAACTTTGTGATAAAAATGAATTTATTGCATCGGGAACTATAACAAATAATAGTGCTGTTGCAATAGACTCATTAGAGGCTGTAATCAGTTACAATGGAATTACTTTCGCAACTAAAAAAGTATCAAAGTCAATTGCACCTACCAAGTCTGAAAATGTAGATTTTGGAAAATTTGTACTTCCTTATGGTGCTACTGCTGTAAAAGTAGAAGTTAAAAATATCAATAAAGGTGGTATTGATTACAATACTTTTGACAATTATGACGAGCAGTTTTTTAAAGTATTACCATCTGTTGCAGTTGGAACGAATGTTAATGAAGGTTTTGAAAAACCATTGTCTGGCGCACAACCAGAAAATGCTACTTTTATTGACAATTTCCCTACTTGTACCATAGTAGATAAATCAATTAGTACTGCTGCAAGTGCGAAATTAGGTGCTTATGCAAAATCAAATAAGTCATTTCGCTTTGACATTTGGGGAACAATGGCTAATCCTAAAAGTATTGGAAATTTAGTCTTTCACAAAATTAACTTAAAAAATGCTAAAAAAGCACAATTGAAATTCTCTTGGGCTTTCGCTCAATATGAAGATGCCACAACTCCTGCAACACAGGATTCATTAGAAGTATTAATTTCTACGGATTGCGGAGAAAACTACGAATCTGTTTGGTTGAAAAGTGGAGATGAATTAAAGACAACTACACCTAAAGCAGCAGCAGCTTTTTATCCAACGGCAACTCAATGGGCAACTGACTCTATAAGTGTTTCACAATATGATGGTAAAAATGATGTTATGATTGCTTTTGTTTGCCATTCAGATTATGGTAATAATATGTTTATTGATGATATTTTCGTTGATAGCAAAAAGCAAAACGTTGGTACACAAGACCTTTTCAACAACGAAGCTGTAGCTATCTATCCAAATCCAATGGCTGATGAAACAAGTATCGAAGTAACAACAAACGAAGCTGTAGAAGTAAGTGTTAGTGTATTCAATACATTGGGTCAGCAAGTAGCGGCTCGTGCTTACGGTAAGTTGGTTGGTGAAAATATTTTACCTTTTGTAGCAGGCGATTTGGCAAATGGTATTTATACCATCCATGTAAAAATGGGCGACAAATTAGCAGTGAAAAAAGTTACTGTTCAGAAGTGATTTTGAAAAAAAAGTAAAAAAAGCCAACAAGATTTTTTCTTGTTGGCTTTTTTTAATGTAAAATCTTGAAAACTAATTCTTTCAACAATTCATTGTCGTCTGTATTGGCACTGTTTAGTCCTTTTGAGCGCAAATCATACTCATGCAAAAAGTGAATAATTTGTTCCGTTTTGGGATAAGAATAATGTTTGACAGCTAATTTGTATTCTTTCAAAGCCCAATCTGAGCGCAAACCCAAGGCTGCCGCCGCTTCTTTGTCATTTTTTTGCTGTAAAAAATGATAAGCATAGACTTTACTGAAAAAACCATAGAGCGTCCCGAGTGTCACAACAAGTGGGTTTTTTTTAGGATTGTTATTTAAAAAATAAACAATTTTATTGCTTTTTGAAATATCTCGTGTACTCAGTGCTTTTGTCAATTCAAAAATATTGTATTCTTTACTGATACCAACATATTTTTCAATGTGTTCTGCGGTTACGAAAGTTCCCTGTGGAAGATTCAGCGATAATTTTTCTAACTCATTGGCGATTTTCCCCAAATCGTTTCCCAAGTATTCCGCCAACAAATCCGCCACTTCTGGTTTTATACTCAAATGCAAGTCTTTCAAATGCGTGACAATCCATTCTGGCAATTGATTATCGTATATTTTTGAACTTTCAAAAACATAAGCGTGTTGCATAATTGCCTTTGCAAACTTCGTGCGGGCATCTAATTTTTTATGCTTATGCGCCAAAACCAAAATCGTTGTTGGTTGTGGTTTCTCAATATAATTGATAAGTTCAGCCAAGGTTTTCATTTCTTGCGCTTCCTTTACAATCACCAATTGAAAAGCTGACATCATAGGATAGCGACGTGCAGAATCTACAACATCGTTAAAAGCAATATCTTTTCCGTATAAAACCGTGTAGTTGAAAGCCTTTTCGCTTTCACTCATTATTTTTTCCTCAAAATATTCTACCAAGGCATCTATATAATAACTTTCGTCGCCATGTAAAAAATACACAGGACGAAATTCCTTCTTTTTGAGTTGCTGTATGACTTCTTTATGCTTCATTTTTTTGTACGCTATTGTTCAGCTCCGTTACAAAGGTACAGCGTTTTTTTTATTTTTGTAAAAACAATAGAATAAAAAGGAAAAACTAAAGGTAGAATTTCTTACTACATAAAAATTTTTGTTACGTAGAGTGAAATATTCCACTTTTTTTCTAAATTTGTGTACCTTTACTAAAAATCCTTAGCTTATGAAACCATCATTTTTCTTTTTCCTATTCGCTATATTTTTTTACAGTGAAAAAAATCAAGCGCAAAACGTTACAATTTCGGAAGGTGTTAATGTTCGCAACGACAATGGGTACGAAATTGTAGGACGACACAAAGGCAATATTTTACTTTTTCGAGATAAAACCGATGAGTACGAAATCAATGCTTTTGATGAACAAATGCGCCTAATATGGACTCGAAAACTTGTTTTTTCTGAAAAAAAAGTAAGTGTTTTAGATGCCATACAAGGGAAAGATTATTTTGCAGTCATTTATAAGACTAAAGTAAAAGGCGATGCTGTTGTGAAAGTTCATCGCTTTGATGGCAATGCAAAATTCATTGATTCGCTAACCATCAAAAACTATGGAAATCACTTCATGTCGCCAAACATGACCAGTATTTTTTCTGAAAATAAAAAAATGGCGTTGATTTATTCTTTTGAGAATGGTGATAAACTCGAATGTATTGCTTTCGATGTCGAAAATATGAAAGTCCTTTGGGAAAAAACAACTTTACTCCCAGAAGTAAAGTTAAACGACGAATTTTTACAAGTGATTTTGGACGATACAGGAATGGCGCATTTTATTTTTGAAAAAAATGAAACCGCAGCTTTATTTGAGTCAGGTGCGCACGAGTTCGTTATTTTTACCTTAAATGAACATAGCAATGAAAAAAACAAGGCTTCTTTGAAAGAGTATAGTACTTATCATACTCGTTTTGAGTACGACAATATTAATAAAAATCTATGTGCCGTTGGTTTGTATTCTGACTTAAATAAATCAAAACCGACAGGTACTTTTTTATTAAAGATAAAAGGACAAAATCCTCCTAAATTTTCATTCGAGCCTTTCACTGATGATATTGCTACAGCCATAACAGGTAAAAAAGTAATTGCCAGTAAAGGCATTGGCGATTTAAAAGTACAGGAATTAATCCTGAGAAAAGATGGTGGAGTAATTGCGATGATTGAAGAAACAAGAGAGTTTTCTCGAAGTACAATCGCCAATATCAATTCAAGGAATATTTCGCCAGATGTGGCAGGGCGATTCGTGATTGATTACTATTTTGAAGATGTTTTGGCGATTTCTTACAATCCTGATGCTTCTGTTCAATGGCTTAAAGTGATGCCTAAAAAACAATTTTCACAAGACGACGAAGCTGTATTTTCCTCTTATGGTGTAATGAAAACACCAAATCAAATCCGATTCTTGTTCAATGACGATATTCGTACGGAAACAACGACCAGCGAATATATTATGAAAGGTAATGGAACCGTTGATAGGCACAGTATGTTCAATACGAGCAACCAAGAAATACTCCTTCGGTTTCGAGATGGGCTTCAATTGTCTTCTGACGAAGTAGTTGTTCCGAGTGAATACCGAAGTCGTCTAAAATTAGTACGTTTAAAATGGTAGTTATATACACAACGGATATTGGTTATTAGATATTAAAGATATTACAAACGCTTGGTGTTCAGTATTTTACATAAATACAAAATCTTAAAACCACTTTCCAACGTGTACACACTAAGGTGAATATGGTTTTATCCTTTTCAAAACCTTTTTATACTTTCAATGATATAAAGCGGTCGTTGTTTTATCTCGTTGTAAATATTGGAAAGATAAATAGACATAATATAGAGGTTCAAACAAGTGATTGCGAAGAAAACAGAACTAATAACCACCAGAAAAGTCCAGCCGCTAATCGCTTGTTGTGTTTTTCCAAAAATATCATGTTGAAAAAACTTTACGAGCAAAGCATTTCCTATAATTCCAAAAAGAAATACAATAGAAAAAATAAAAATCCACAGCAATACTGTTCGTAAAAAATCTGTAAAAGAGGTAATCGCTATCAAAGAGGTACGGAAACGCTCGGAAAAAGACTCGTCAGGGTCTTTCATCAAAGGTTGCTCGACATCAATCGAAGCATTTTTGTAACCAACAATCGAATAAATCGCTTTCATATAACGTAGATTTTCACGCAAACGAAGCAAAGAGTTCAGCGCACGACGTGAAATAATACGGGTATTATGAGCGTGTTTATCCACTTGAAGGTCTGAATAACGGTTGAGAATGTAATAAAAAAGGTCGTACCAAAGCCCTTGTGAACCCGCTTCACGTCCTTTTGCACGGAGATAAACAATGTCAAACTGTTCTTGTGCTTTTTGATAAAGGTCAAAAATTAAATGCGCATCATTGGCAAAATCAAACTCAAAAATAGCGGTGTAATCGCCATTTGAACGGTCTAATCCAGCTAAGATTGCATGATTTTTATTGACAATAGAGGAAAGATTAAGTAGGAAAATATTTTTGCGCAGCTTTTCATCTAATTCTCGGAGGATAGCATTGATTTCCACTTCGTACATAGAGTTATTGACTAAGATAATCTCTACATCACGAAAGTTTTTTTCCAATACAGCAAATACATTGTCTAAGTAAGTGCTTAACATTTGCACTTCTTGACGACCATTGACGACTCCGACAATACTAACAAAAGCGTTCTGCATAAAATTTTTAGTATTATTTAGACCGCAAAACTCTCTCCACAGCCGCACGAGCGAGCAGCATTTGGATTGTTAAAATAAAATCCTTTGCCTTCTAATCCACCAGAAAACTCCAAAGTAGTATTAAAAAGGTAAAGAAAACTTTTTAAATCGGTAACAACTTTTACGCCATTGTCTTCAAAAACTTGGTCATTGGGTTTTGATTCGTTGTCAAAATCCATCTTATACGACAAGCCCGAACAACCTCCACTCACAACAGAAACACGCACAAAATGCTGTTCAGTCAAGTGTTCTTTGTCCTTGATAGCGTCAATTTGAGTTTTTGCACTTTCTGCTACGAATAACATGATTTTTTTAATTTGAAAATCTGATGATTTGAAAATTTGACAATGATAGAAGACCATCATCAAATTTTCAAATTACTTTATACACATTGGAAAGTGGTTTTGGTATTTTGCATAAATGCAAAATATTGAATACCAAGCGTTTATAATATTTTTAATATCTAATATCCAATATCCATTGTATATCATCAAATTCTTAGTTTAAGATTCCGATTTTTGTTTGGTAATCTTTGATAGCTGCTTTGATAGCATCTTCTGCCAATACCGAACAGTGGATTTTTACAGGTGGCAATGCCAACTCTTCTACCAAGTCCATATTGTCAAAAGTCAAAGCCTCTGCTACTGATTTACCTTTGAGCCATTCTGTTGCCAAAGAAGAAGATGCAATCGCCGAACCACAACCGAAAGTTTTGAACTTTGCGTCTGTGATGGTATTTGTTGCTTCATCTACTTCGATTTGTAGGCGCATTACGTCACCGCACTCAGGTGCGCCAACCAATCCTGTACCTACATTTTTCTTTGCTTTATCCAACGTTCCAACATTGCGTGGATTGTGGAAATGATCGATTACTTTTTCTGAATATGCCATTTTTATTAATTTAATTTTTCTATTTCTTTTACTTCTTCTTTTTTACTGTACTTTCTTATCACAAAAACACCAGCTAAACTAATTACATTGGCCCACAGCCGTTACTCCGGCAGCAGTCGTATCACCTAAAAAGGCTAAGTATGAACAGAAAGATAAGATTGCAATTACTGATGCAAAGCCTACGTACAAGCCTTTGTTTTGAGAAGATATATTTGCAAGCATAACCTCTTTCTCAACTTTAACGATTTCATTTTGAAGGTTTAATCGCCCTTGCTGTTCTTTCTCAACTAATGAAATTAACCTATCTGCAAAACCTGGATTGATTTCATTATATTTTGCAAGTTCCTCTGATTTGGGAATATTACCAGAATAATACTCATGCTTTTCCACTGTAACTCTGTCGTTACCTCTATTTATCTCTGTGGTCTGCTTTTTTAGTTCTTTACTCATAATGGGATTTTAAATGTTCATAACTTTTATTAAAATCATTTTGAATATTTTGCCAGTCGTTACTTAGCATTTTTTTATCATTACTAAAGCCTTTATCAGATTCTTCCGCTAATCTCCTTAATCTTTTTACTCTTTTTTTATTTTGCTCCTCATATTCTTCATGTAATAAAGCTATTGTAAAAACAACAAAAATACCAGCAAGAAAACCAATCATAAAATTTTCTTCTTTATTTTTTTTCATTTTTTATAAATATTAAATTAAATAAATATATCAGTAAATAACGTGTAAATAACAAGTTGGTCGAATTGATTAAAAAAAAGTTACAAAGTATTGATTAACTGTATTTTACAAAAAATTAAAAACGCCACTTTATTATTTATATGTTATTTAAAACAAAACGTTATAATAAATAGTTCCTTAATAATTAATCAATCATCAAATCACTAATGTTCCGCCCATTCAACCTTGCTCAAATCGACACCATCTTTGTACATTTCCCAAATTGGCGACAAATCTCTCATGTGATTTACGCCTTTTGTCAATGCTTCAATAGCGAAATCAATTTCGTCGTCTGTTGTAAAACGACCTAAACTAAAACGAATCGAAGAATGTGCCAAGTCATCGCCCAAACCAAGCGCAACCAATACATAAGACGGCTCTAAACTCGCCGATGTACAAGCAGAACCTGACGAAACAGCGATATTTTGATTGAAAGTCATCATTAAACCTTCACCTTCTACGTGTTTGAAAGAAATATTCGTAACGTGTGGCATACGATTTTCTTCGTCACCATTCACATACGTTTCTTCCATAGTCATCAAAGAAGACTGAAGTCTATCACGTAATTTGCTCAAACGAGCAGCATCTTGGTGCATTTCAGCCATTGCAATTTCCGCAGCTTTGCCCATTCCAACAATACCAGGAACATTTAAAGTACCGCTACGCATTCCACGCTCATGTCCACCACCATCTATTTGGGCAGTAACTTTAACTCGTGGATTCTTACGGCTTACATACAAAACGCCAACACCCTTAGGACCATACATTTTATGACCAGTGAAAGACATTAAGTGAATTCCTATCTCACGAGTATTCGTAGGAATTTTCCCTACTACTTGTGTTGCATCAGAGTGAAATAAAACACCATGTTTTTTGCAGATGTCGCCAATCGCTTTCATGTCTTGGATAACACCCGTTTCGTTGTTTGCCCACATGATAGACACCAAAATTGTTTTTGGTGTAATGGCAGCTTCCAATTCTTCCAAATTGATACGACCTTTGTCATTAACTTCTAAGTAAGTGACCTCGCCACCACTTTTTTCAAGTTTTTTGCAAGTATCTAAAATTGCTTTATGTTCTGTCGTTGCAGTAATGATATGATTGCCTTTTGCGGCATACATTTCAAAAACGCCTTTTAATGCTAAGTTGTTAGATTCCGTTGCACCAGAAGTGAAAATTACTTCTTTTTCATCTGCTCCAATCAATTTTGCGATTTGCTCACGTGCATAGTCCACTGCTTCTTCAGCGACCCAACCAAATGGGTGATTACGGCTTGCTGAGTTTCCATGTTTTTCGTAAAAATAAGGTATCATCGCCTCCACTACACGTGGATCACAAGGTGTCGTAGCGTTATTGTCTAAGTAAATTAGTCTATTATTCATTATTCGGATTTATTGTAATTAAATTTAACTGCAAAATTACTACTTTTGACGAGAACAATGCCTATTTATTGTAGGCTTTTTTCAAAATTATGTCAAAAAGTAAAACAAAAGACATGAAATAAAGTTTTTGCTGGAAAGTATTTTAATAATTTCTTGCAAAAGTAATCATTTTTATTAAAAAATGATGAGAAGAAGAGTAGTTTCAAAAAAAAATGTATTTTTGCACTAAATAAATTTACAGCTAAATACTATGGACAATACTCCAAACACTCCTTCACCGCAAGAGCCAAATCAGAATCAACCTATTTACCAAACAGAATGGGATGTCAATGCAAAACCACCAACGCCTTCCAATCCTCGAGATGCTCGAACAAGCAAATACGAGCATTGGACAAAATGGATGTGGCGATTGGCGATTGGCTCGTTGTCGGCTTTGATACTATATATAATAGTATTGAACTTCAGTGGCTTACCTACATTTGAAGAACTTGAAAACCCTAAGAGTAACTTAGCGTCTGAGATTTTTGGCAGTAATAATGAAGTAATTGGTCGTTATTACATCGAAAATCGTGTGCCAGTTCCCTATGATTCTTTGTCAAAAAACTTGGTCAATGCGTTAATTTCTACTGAAGATGAGCGTTTTTATAGCCACAGTGGTATTGATTGGGAGGCTTTTGGTCGTGTAGCAAAAGGTTTAGCAACGTTCAATCCGCAAGGTGGAGGTTCTACGATTTCGCAGCAATTGGCAAAATTACTTTATTCTAACCGTGATTTTAAAGGAATGGGAACTGTCCGTAGGGCTTTTGCCTTGGTCAATATCAAACTGCAAGAATGGATTACAGCCGTTAAGTTAGAGAAAAGTTATACCAAAGAAGAGATTCTGGCAATGTACTTGAACCAAGCTGATTTTATCTACGGAGGAACTGGTATTCGCTCTGCATCAGAGATTTATTTTGGAAAACCTCAAAACAAACTAAAATTAGAAGAAGCCGCTGTATTGGTTGGAATGTTGCAAAATCCAGCCTTGCACAATCCCGTCAAACATCCACAAAATGCACTCAAACGCCGCAATATTGTTTTGGGGCAAATGGTGCGCAACAAAGTTTTGACTCAAGCCGAATACGATAAATATTCAAAAATTCCTGTTAAACTTAACTTTACTCGAAATTCTGCTATTGGTGGTTTGGCAGCGTACTTTCGTATGGAATTGCGAAAAGACATTCAAAAAATCTTGGAAACGCCCGAAATTCGCAAGTCTGACGGCAGCAAATACAATATTTACAAAGATGGTTTGAAAATTTATACGACGATTGACCCCGTAATACAGCGTCATGCTGAAGCTGCGATGCGTGAACACATGGGGCAATTGCAAAAACGCTATTGGGCTGTTTGGAAAGGACGTGACCCTTGGAGTGATAAAGCAATCAATATAGATGCAACCATTCGTCAAAATGCTTTGCAGCGAATTATCTCAGAATCAGACCGTTATCAAGCGTTACGTTCTCGTTATTTAGATGATATTGTTGCAAAAATCCAAACAGATATTGAAGGTTTGGTTTTGACCGACGACGATATTAAGACTTTGATTGAAATGAAAGGCCCGTTGGCAAAGTTGGTGACTGAAAAGAATATGCCTGCTGAAAAAGTGGCACAATTGCGTCGTCTTTTGGAAAGTGAAGACTGGACAAATCTTAAAAATCAATGGAATGGTTTACAAAATGCTGTTGGAAAAGATTTTAGAAATAAAATCCCAATGAAAATCTTTGCACACAGCATCAGTGGCGAGAAAGATACGGTAATGAGTCCCTTGGATTCTATCAAATACCACCGAATGTTTATGCAGTTGGGTTCTTTGGCAGTTGATCCGAAAACAGGTTATGTCAAGGCTTGGGTTGGTGGTATCAACCATAAATATTTCCAATATGACCACTGCCGCAGTACCCGACAAGTTGGCTCAACCATCAAACCTTACGTTTATGCTACTGCGGTAGCGCAACAAGGCGTTTCGCCGTGTATGCAGATTCCAGATTTACCTTACACGATTCATGCAGGAGAAGGGAGCTTTGGGCTTTCTCGCAGTTGGACACCAAGCAACTCAAAAGGTTATTCTGGACGAAACTATAACCTAAAAGAAGCCTTGAAAGAGTCTGTCAATACAATTTCTGTTTATTTGATGAAACAACTGAGCGATACGGGCCCTGTCCGTGGCTTGATGAACAACATGGGTATTGATAGTGCAAAAATCATCAAACAACCAGCACTTTGTTTAGGTGCTTGTGACCTGAGTGTAATGGAAATGGCAGGAGCTTACACCACTTTTGCCAATGACGGAATGTTTGAAAAACCAATGTATTTACTGCGAATTGAGGATAAAAATGGTAAAATCATCTACAATAATCTGCCAGAAGAACACCGTGCGCTTGGCGCAGCTGCCAATTACGTCATGGTGGATATGTTGAAATACGTAACGCAAGGTGCGCCTGGTATTAGCGAACTAAAAAGTGAAGTTGGTGGGAAAACAGGGACAACCAATGACTATGTGGACGGTTGGTTTATGGGTATTACGCCAAACTTGGTCGTAGGAACTTGGGTTGGCGGCGATGATCGCTGGATTCGTTTCCTTACCATCGAAGACGGACAAGGTGCAAAAATGGCACGTCCTTTTTTCGCTAAATTTGTAAAAAAACTGGAAACCGACCCCAAATCGGGTTATAATTTTAGCCAAAAATTTAAAATTCCTCCTGGCGATTTGGGCATCACCATCAATTGTGGAGAATACAACAATAAGCAAAAAACAAGCGATGAGTTTTCGGAAAATGAATTTGAACAGTAATTGAGTAAAATTTGATGAACTGTTAAAAAAAGCGTTGCAAATGTGAATTTGTAACGCTTTTTTTAACGGAAATTTATTTTTCTATTTCAAAATGAAATTTTACCTCATCTACGATGGGATAATGCAATACAGCATCTTCATTTTTTAAAATGATGGTGATATTAATGGTTTCATCTTTATCTTTGTCTTTACTGTTAAATATAGTATTGACTTCGCCAAATTCGCCTGGTTTAATTGTTTTGCTTGTCCAGTCCAAAGTAGTACAATCGCACGCTGTACAAATCATAATATTGACATCTTCCTTACTAATGTTTTGAAATCTGTAAGTATGCTCACGCTTGTCACCTTTTTTGACTTTTCCATATTCTATAAAATCATTGTCCCATTTCAACATCTGACGGGCAGGCGATACTTTTTTTTCTGTTGCAGCTGGTTTGACTTCTTCTTTGATAGCCGTTTTAGAGCTTTGAGCAGTACATGAAAAAGTAAAAAAGCTAATAAGCAAATAAGCAAAAATTAAGTTGAGTTTCATTTTTTAATATTGGATTTTTTTAGTAAAAATAATATACAAATATACTGATATAAACAGTGATTTGTTTTTTTTGAGGTGTGGTTTAACAGAAAATTAATTTTCTTATGCAAATCCAATTTCAGGTTTATAATCGTAAGTATTTTAAAATTTTATAAATATTTATTTCACCATTTACTAATCATCTAATCCTTCGTCCATATTTTCCGTAATGGCTTGAACGAAGCGGAACTCATTAAAAAATGTACGGGCAATAACCCGTAAAACAGTATATGCTGGAATCGCCAAAACCATACCTGGAACGCCCCAAATGTCAGCACCAATCCAAATCACAATAAAGATTTCCAAAGGATGTGCCATAACTCGGTTAGAAAAAATGTAAGGTTGTAAAATAAAACCATCTATCATCTGAACCACAGGAAAAACACATAGCACTTTTATGACCAAAGGAATGATTTGTGTGTAAAAATCTAAATCCAAATGCGACGAAAACGTAATCATAACGCCAAAAGCTGCACCAATCAAAGGGCCGACATAAGGAATAATGTTCATCAATGCAGCAAAAAAGCCAATCAATAGAGCATTTGGAACACCTAAAATAGTCAAAAGTCCTGCCACAATACTGGTTATAGAAACCATCTGAATCAAAATACCTCCAAAATAACGAATCAATAAAGTCCTGATGTCGTCAATAGCTGTACGCATATTGCCGCTATAACCAGCAGGAAAGATAGCTGTCAAAAACTCCGAAAGCATACTGTGATCTTTCAAAAAGAAAAAAGTGATGAAAATAACAGAACTCAATCCTACAAAAATAGAACCCGCAGTAGAAATCGTAGTTTCAATTAGATTGCCAATTCGTGCGGGACTTACTGCATTTTTGACCGTGAGTACCAGTTGGTCTAAAGCGGATTTATTGGGAGGAATAATGCCATATTGTTGCAGCCAATTGCTGAATTGTTTGGTCGGTTGTTCAATAGCTCTTTCGATTTTGGTATAATCAACATTCGACAAACGTTGTGCTTGCTCAATAATTGGCGGTACAAAAATCCATACCAACAAAGCAAAAATAATAAAAAAACAAAACATCGTCAGTATCGCTGCAAGCGATGGCCCAATACCGATTTTTTTATACCGAAGTTTGAGAAAAAAATTCATAAAAGGCTGTCCTATCATGGACAAAACCCAAGCGATGAGTACATAAGTAACAATGTTACTAAAATAAGTCATAATCAAGCCCAAAAGCACAATTATAATTCCAATGGTAACGTAACGGTTGATATTTTTCAGCATGGTTTTTTTTATTTTAAGTCAAAAGTAGAGAAAAATCTGGATTTGAAAGTGTTTTTTACAAATCTTCTAAAAATTTCTCTATTTTATCTGTGTTTTCACCATTTTTTTTAGCCCAAGAAATGGCAGATTTTGCGATTTTTTTTGCTTTGCGATTTTTTCCAGCATAATGAAAAAGACGAGCTTTCGCAAAACGACAATCGAAATTATCTTCTTGTTTGATGCCATTTTCAACCCAAGTCAAAGCCGTTTTTAACAAGTTTTTATCAAAAGGAAAATTTGTTGCATAAAGTGCCATGGCAGACCATTCGGCAGGGTCTTCTGGTGGGAATTTTGAAAAATACTCGTTTGCAGAAGTCTGGAAGTTGTTAATGTCAAATGTTGCTTGGGCAAAAACAGCTTTGTACCTTGCCAAATAATAAGGCGCACGCTCGCCATATTGTCGCTCTAAAATTTTTGCCATTGCATCAATGCCTGTACGAGAATTTCCTTTGTACAACTCGTCATAAATGCAAGATTCTATCTTGCTTTCCACCTTTTGTTTTCCGATTTGCTTGATAAATTTTGCTTTGTTGTCCAACAAATAAGCAAAGGCTTTGCTCCCTGGATTTTGAACGTATTTTACAATAAAATCTATGTTTTCGGGCGTTGTCCAATCGTTTTGAAAGGTCAAATAGGCTTCTGCGGCAGCTTGATGCGAATTGTTTTGAAGCGCAAAACGCTTGTCAATGTATGTTTTTAAAAAATCAATGTCAGCATTGCCGCCTTCGGCAAATTTTTTGTCCAAAGCCGCCATTCGCTCTTGCGGATTCAGTGCAAGGTTTCCCATCGCAAGACATTCTTCGATGCTTTTTCCGCCAGCGTCTGAGTGCATCACATTGCCTTTTCCATCAACAAAAATAAAGGTTGGGAACGCATGAATGTTGAATTGTCGTGCTAAGTCAAGACCTTCGCCACGTTCCATATCCATTTTTACACAAATAAAATTGGTATTGAAAAAATCGCCAACGGGAACACGAGGAAAAACATCTTTTTCCATCGTTTTGCAAGGCGCGCACCAAGTCGTGTAAGCATCTAAAAAAATAAGTTTATTCGTTTCGGTTGCTTTTGCTAAGGCTTTTTTCCAAGAAATACTTTCAAATTTAACACCCGTTTGGGCTTGATTTTTTTCAAAAAAAGAAACAACAAAGAATAAGCTAAGAAAAAATTTGTACATTTTTTATATTTAAAAAAATAATGATTTGAATTTATGGACAAATATCGTTCTCCTTTTTCATATTCACAAAAGGTTTTTGTTATTTTTCTAACTACTTTTCAAAAAAATTGTATTTTTGACACAATAAAAAGAATTGTAAAACTTTATTAAGTAGTAATGTCTAAATGAACACGGTTATAAAATTTTGTAATCTATTGATAGCCAAACATTAAATGACTTTCAGACTTACGACTTATTTACTTAGGACTACTTACGACTATGAATAAAAGCATATTTCATTATTTCTTACTTACTTTTTTGATTTTGGCGGCTGCGTGCAGTTATACCGAAAAAATCCGTGATGGGCGCACTGCTTTTGAACGCAAACAGTTTGCCGTAGCGATTCCCATGCTGGAAAAAGAATTTTTGAAAAGCAAAGAAAAAAAAGAAAAAGGCAAATTGGCGTTTCAATTGGCGGAAAGCTATAGTAAAACAGGCAAAAACGATGCTGCAATAGCTTGGTACAAAAAAGCAATTGACCAACAATATGGCGCAGAGGCTTTTCGGGCTTATGCCAATGCACTCAAAAAAGATGAACAATATACGGAAGCTGCCAAAGCCTTCAAAGAAGCAAGTATGGAAATTGGCAGCCCTTTTGAGTTCAAAAAAGACATTGAAAGCTGCCAAGTCGCTGGTAAATGGAAGACGGCTCGCTCTCCATACATCGTTGATAAACAAGCGTTTAACTCTGCGCAAGATGATTACGCTCCTGCCATTTATGCGGCTGACCAAATCGTGATTACGTCTGACCGAAGCAACAATAGTAAAGCGGAAAAATACCAATGGACGGGCAAATCTTTCAGTGATTTATACACCATTGACAAAAAAAATAACGTTGTAAAACCTTTCAGTACACAAATCAATACGCCTGATAATGAAGGTTCTGCAACTTTTAATGCGGCTTTTACCAAAATGATTTTTGTCCGAAATGCTGCCGAAAATGACAAAGATGACCAGTTCACAAAACTTTATTATGCTGAACGAGAAGGTGTGATTTGGTCAAAACCAGAAGTCTTGCCTTTTTGCGAACCCAAAACCAATTATTGGCATCCGTGCTTGTCACCAGATGGCAATGGTTTGATTTTTAGTGCCAATGGCGGTGAAGGTATTGGCGGATTTGATTTGTACAGTACGAGTCAAATAGATGGGAAATGGACTTTGCCAAAAATATTGCCACGTAATATCAATAGTATTGGAAATGAGGTTTTTCCTACGATTGATGGCGATACGCTTTATTTTTCCTCTGATTTTTGGCAAGGAATGGGTGGTTTAGATGTTTTCAAAAGCATCAAAATGTCAAATGGAGCGTGGTCACAACCGCAAAATCTACGTGCGCCTATCAACTCTGGTGCTGATGATTTTTCTTTTGTCGTTGATGAAAAAAATCAAAATGACATTTTGCAAAATGGTTTTTTCACGTCCAATCGAAAAGGTGGACAAGGCGGTGATGATGTTTATGCCTTTAAAAAAATCGTTTTGCCACCGTTGCCTGTTGATACTGTAAAAAAAACAACGACAGAACAGCCGAAAAATATTGTTTATAAATTGCTTTTGGAAGGCTATGTTTTGGAAAAAATCTATGCGCAGGCGGACAATCCGAACTCAAAGGTCATTGCTCGAAGAGGTATTCCGAATAGCGTTGTCAGCATTAATACAGGCAAAGAAACAAAAAAAATCGTCAGCAATGAAGAAGGTTTTTTCTCTGTAGAAGCTGCAAAAAATACTGATTATCAGTTTGTTGCGAGCAAAGAAAATTACCTCAACAACAGTACTTCGTTTTCTACAAAAGGTATTGCGGATGATGCTAACAATCCTACGCAAAAATTTGAAGTGGAAATTATTTTGGATAAAATATATAAAAACAAAGAAATTACGCTCGAAAACATCTATTATGATTATGATAAATGGGATATTCGCAACGATGCACAACCTACCTTGAATCAGTTGTCGCAAACCTTGGCGGAGAATCCTACCGTCAAAATCCAACTCAATTCGCACACAGATTGCCGAGGAAACGACCAATACAATGAGGAACTCTCTCAACGTCGTGCGCAAGCTGCGGTTGATTATTTGATTAGTAAAGGCATCGCTTCCAATCGCCTGACCGCCAAAGGTTACGGCGAAAATGTTCCTGCTGTGCTTTGTCAGTGCAACAAATGCTTGGAAGACGAACATCAGGCGAATCGTAGAACAACTTTTAAAATTGTGGAGTAGATTTTTGAATTATTTTTTATCTTTGTTCTTCAAAACAAAAAACACTATGAAAAATATAAAATTTTCTCTTTTTGCCTATATAGCAGCGGTATTTATGCTTGCTTATGCTTCTTTGATTTATTATCCAAAATGGAAAGTAAATGAAGGTGAGTGTGTCTTATCTTGGGACGTTTCTGGGTATTATTTTTATTTGCCAGCTATTTTTATTTACAAAGATGTCAAGCAAATCAAGTTTAAAGACAAGATTTTTAGAGATTACAACCCTACACCTGAGTTGCAACAAGCCTTTCTGCACAAAGAAAGTGGTAATTACGTGATGAAATACAGTTGTGGACAAGCATTACATTTTTTACCAGCGTTTTTTGCGGCGCATCTTTATGCCAAAAACTCACATTTTCCAGCTGACGGTTTTTCAAAACCTTACCAAGCTGCGATTGTGCTTTGGACACTGCTGACCTCTTTGATAGGACTATGGTTTGCTCGAAAAATTTTGCTTCGTTATTTTGATGATGTTAGTACAGGCGTTGCACTTTTGTTGTTGCTTATTGGTACAAATTATTTGAATTATGCCTCGATTGATAGTGCCATGACGCATAGTTTTTGCTTTACTTTGTTGGCGATATTGACTTATGCGACCATTCGTTTTTACGAAACAGCCGCTTGGAAATACGCCATTGTGATTGGTATTTGTGTTGGTTGGGCAGCTTTGACACGTCCTACTGAAATTATCATGGCGTTGATTCCGTTACTTTGGGGCGTTTTTGATAAAAATACGTTGATGGAGCGTTTTGATTTTTTCAAAAACAATAATTTAAAAATACTCTTTGCAGTCTTTCTTACTATATTTATAGGCTCAATTCAGTTGATGTATTGGAAATACGCTACGGGACATTGGATAGTGTATTCTTATGAAGACCAAGGATTTAGCTGGCTAAAACCGCATTTAGAAGAAGGTTTTTTTAGTTTTAGAGCTGGTTGGCTGATGTATTCTCCGATGATGTATTTTGCGTTATTGGGTTTTATTCCTTTATTTTACAAAAATAAAAATATTGCCGTAGCGTGTTTGATTTACAGTATTTTATTTATTTATATTGCTTTTGCTTGGGATTGTTGGTGGTATGGTGGTAGTTTGGGGCAACGCTCTATGGTACAGTCATACACCATTTTACTTTTTCCACTGACAGCATTTATTACTTGGTTTTTTACGTTATTTTCTACAAAATCTATTTTAAAAAAGTATGTTTTATCTTCACTTATCGTTATTTTGGCGGTATTTTTCTCTTATGTAAGCCTTTGGTTCACACATCAAGCACACAAAGGAGGATTTTTTGTAGCGGGCGATATGAACAAAAAATTCTATTATGCGGTATTGGGTCATTGGAATTTGAAAAAAGATGCTTATAAATTATTAGACACTGACGAATATTTTTACGGGACACCTCACAACGCTAAAACCTTGTATTTTAATGATTTTGACACAGATACTTTAAGTATTGTAGATGGACAAAATAAGGCAAATAAATTGTTGTTTATAGATGAATGGAATCAATATTCAAAAATTTATAAGGTAAAAAACGAAGGGATTGAAGGAAAATGGTTGCGTATGTCTGCTGATTTTCGCTTTCCAGCTCAAGAATGGAACCAATGGAAAATGCTGCAAATGCAAATTGCTTTTGTAAAAGATGGTAAAAAAATAAAAGACAAAGCCATTCGGGTACAACGTTATTATACACCTGACCCAAAAGTTCCTATTTATATAGATACAAAAATCCCAAAAGAAGACTTCGATACTGTTCATCTAAGTTTTTGGAATGGAGAAGGAAAAACAACTACTTATATTGACAATTTAAAATTAGAAAGTTTTTATGAAAAATAAACAGTCTTTTTATTCATATTTTGCCATAATTACTATTTTATTTGCTTCATTTTGCTATTATCAAGGCAATGAAAAACGCATATTGGACGGTGTAGGCGATGCACTTGGCTATTATATTTATCTTCCCGCTATTATTGTACATGGCGATTTGATGACTTTTGAAAAAAGTTTTGCAGCAAAAGAAGTCCAAATTGGACGAGCAATTCCTCCGAAAGGTAAAAAATTATTCGGTAATGAACAGCCGCTGCCAGACAATCATGTGTTGGACAAATATACCTGTGGTGTTGCTGTTTTAGCTGCGCCTTTTTACATAGTAGCGCATATTGCAGCACCAATATTGGGTTTTGAACAAAATGGTTTTTCTAAAATATATACAAACGCTTATCTGTTTGCAGGTTTGTTTTATGTGTTTTGGGGCTTATGGCTGATTAGAAAAACATTGCTTTGTATTTTTCTGACAGTGCAGTTGCCATTACCTTGGTTTTACTTTCGTTGGCAACGAATCTTTACTATTTTAGTGCTTATGAAAGTGGAATGGCGCATAGTTTTTTGTTCTTCTTATATGCCCAGTTGATATTTTCTACGATATGTTTTTACGATTCGCCAAATCTAAAAAGTGCCCTACTTATTGGCTTGTGCGCAGGAGGAATCACAGCCATACGACCAACAGAAATTATCAGTTTAGCGATTCCTCTACTTTATGGCGTTCACAATTGGGAAAGTTTAAAATCAAACTTTAATGTATGGAAGCAGCATTATGGGAAAATTATGTTCTCTATTTTAGCTTTCATACTTGCTGGTGTTCCTCAAATGTTGTATTGGAAGGCTGTGACCAATCAGTTTTTATACTACAGTTATGAAAAAGAAAGTTTTGATTTTAAAAATCCACGAATTATTGATGGTATCTTTTCTTATCAAAATGGTTGGTTGGCATATTCACCAATAATGGCGTTGGCGTTGATTGGTTTGTTCTTGTTGAAAAAACAATTTAAATGGAAAATAGCAATATTGGTTTTCTTGCCTTTGCACATTTACATTATTTACAGCTGGTGGTGTTGGAATTACATCAATGGAATTGGCTCTCGCCCAATGGTAGAAACCTACCCTTTGTTAGCATTTGGTATGGCTTCATTTTGGACTTGGTTGGAAAGTAAGAAAGTATTAAAAGCATTGTTTTTAGGAATTGGAATCTTTGCAATCTATCTTTTCACATCATTGGTTTGGCAATTTTCAGAAGGATTGGTTTGGACAGAAAATACAAATAAAAATTTTTATTGGTATATGGTAGGCAAAACAAAAGCAGATTGGCGAAGCGTGACAATGTTTGACACAGAAGAATGGCAACCAGATACCAATGACCTTAAAATTACTAAGATTTTAGTAAAAGAAAATTTTGAAGATTCATTGAGCCAAAATTTTGTAAGAAAAAATCCAAATAGTAAATTTTGCTTTCGTTTGGACAACAAAAAAGAGTTTTGCCAAATATACAATGCTAAAATTAGCGAAATTAACCTAAAAAAAGATCAATACATAAAAGCCGAAGTCAATTTTATGAGAGAACATTCGGGAAATGATTTTTATAAAAACAGTATGTTCACCATAGCATATTTTGATAAAAATGGAAAATCTTTAAAGTCTGCGAATATTCGATTAGACAATAAATCCAATCGAGGCGAACCTTCTATTTGGGGTTGGGAAGCGAATATTTGGACAAAAGCCTATTTTTTCATGAAAATTGATGAACAAATTGAAAACGCTGAAAATATCAAAGTCTATGTTTGGAATACAACAGAAAATCCAATTCACTTAGATGATTTGTGGTTTCGTTGTGCGAGCGTAAGTAGCATAGCGGGTAGCACGAACTAAAGTTCGTGCTACCCTACGACACGTAAAAAATATACAAAAACTTCACAGTAAGTATTTTTATAACAAAAATTACATTTTTACGTTTTAGCATCTAAATCAAACTGGATGCATAACAAATTTACACAATAGTTTTGAATATCTCAACTCATCAAGGGTTTTAAACCCTTGATGAGTTTTAAACTATAAAAATTTGTTATACACCCATTAAACTTTACACACAATGCACAAAACATATTTTTCAGCCATATTTTTATTCTTTTTTATTTTCATTTTTGCTTGTAGCACAAAAAAAACAGCAAACACCGAAACAGTCAAAACCACTGAACCAAGCCGACCAAGTGCTGATCCTGCTAAGGTTTTTTTGAAAAATGTAGAAAAAAATTACTGGATGCCTAATTTTTTTAATGGAAAAGCCAATATTAATGTCGTAATGAACGGTTCGGAAGTGAACATTGATGCCGTTGTTCAATTTCGCAAAGACAGTGCGATTTTGTTGGTGGTCAAAAAATTTGGTTTTGAAGGCGGACGTGCTTTGATTACGCCCGATTCTTTCTTTTTTATCAATAGACTTCAGCAAGAATACGATGCAAAACCATTGTCTGTTCTGGCGGAACGCTTCAATTTACCAGCTCGTTTCGACCTGATTCAACACCTTATTATTGGAAATGCGATAAGTTTGGACGCAAAAGGCTTGGAAGTGAACATGAATGATAGTTTGGCGCAATTGACCTCATCGTACAAAACCTTGGACGCTACTTATTTTTTGAATAAAAAAAATTATGAATTGAAAAAATCCGAGTTCAACGATGCTACGCAAAACGCTCAGATGGAAATGAATTATAGCGATTACAAGCTGTTGAATCAACGCCCGTTTTCTTATACACGCAATTTGGAAGCTAAAAACAAAAGCACCGAATTGTCTGCTGAATTAAAATTTAACGAAATTGAGATTGACAAGCCAAAAGTTATCCGTTTTGACATTCCAAAAAAATACAAACGCATGGACTAACTCAAATCAATCTCCGTATTGTCGCCAATATTCAAACTTTGAAACGGCCCTTTTATGGAAGAATCGCTGCCAATAACGGAGTTTTGTAAGGACACTTCATTGATAGTCGAATAACTGCCAATGATAGAATTTTTTACAATAGAAGCATCAATCATGGAGTTTTGACCAATCGTTACATAAGGACCAATGATAGAATTGGTAATTTTACAACCTTTTCCGATGCTTACAGGATGTACAATAATGGCTGTTTCAAAACTTGGCGTATTGACATATTCTGCGGCATTTCGCTCTAAAAGTACACGATTGGTTTCCAGTAAAATATCTTTTTTACCACAATCAAACCAAACATCAACGGCAAAAGTATTGATTTTGCAACCTTCTTCAAGCATTTTTTGAATCGCATCAGTCAGTTGAATCTCATTTACTGAACGAACATCGTTTTTGATGTTAAAATAAAGACAATCAATAAGTTGTGAAATTTCTTTGATTTTATAAATGCCTACAATTGCCAAGTCTGATTTTGGAATACGAGGCTTTTCAACTACTTTTTTTATCCAAGAACAATCCTCCAACATTTCAACAACACCAAATGACCGAGGATCATTGACCTTGCGTACACCTATCGACGAGTGCGGATTAGCAATTACTTTTTGCAAATCTGTTTCAAAAATAATGTCGCCTAAAACAATCAAAATTTCTTCTTCTTTTGAAAAAAAATCCCTTGCTGTCCAAATCGCATGACCCAAACCGTCACGGTCTTCTTGTACAACAAAAGTTGCCTTAATGTCAGGATAATTCAACAAGACATAATCCTTGATTTTATCGCCCATATAACCAATGATGAAGACAAAATCCTGAATCCCAGCCAACTGTAACGCCTCAATATTAAAGGCAATAATGGTTTTTCCTGCCACAGGAATCAGTGGTTTAGGTTGGGTATAAGTATGCGGACGAAGACGAGTTCCTGCTCCAGCGACTGGAATAATTGCTTTCATAAATACTACAATAGTTCTTTTTCAAAGGTAAAGCTATGCAAAAAATGCCGACAATTCCAAAAAAAATTTCATTCTATTCTCAAAAGCTCTAATAATTGTATGAAAAACAACTACTTTGAATGAAAAATAAACAAAAACCAGCTAAGATTTTAATATTTGATAATCCAATTGTATCTTTGCACCTTTGAACTACAGACAGTTCATTTTACAAATGGATAAGATAGAATTAGAAATTATTGCCCTTTCGCATAGTGTGACACAATCGCATAATTATGCAGTAATACTTCAAGAACGTGGCGGTGGAACACGTCGTTTGCCCGTCGTTATTGGCGGTTATGAAGCCCAATCAATCGCTGTTGCGATTGAGCGTATGTCACCTGCACGTCCGCTAACACACGATTTGATGAAAAATACCTTGGACACTTTCGATGTAGATGTCAAAGAAGTAGTCATCAGCAATCTTTTAGATGGTGTTTTTTATGCAAAATTAATTTGTGAGCGCACGGGAATTGAACACGAAATTGATTCACGTACTTCTGATGCGATTGCGATTGCGGTTCGTTACGGTTGTCCGATTTTTACTTACGAATTTATTTTGGAAGCGGCAGGTATCGAAACCGAAGGCGCAGAAGAAGGCGCAGCTCCTGCCCGTCGTCGCAAAGGTGGTGCAGCCGCAGCCAAAGAAACTGGCAAAGGTGGTCTTCGTCAATATTCAATGGACGAATTGCAAAATTTCTTAAATGAATCATTGCAAAATGAAAATTATGAGCGTGCTGCCGAAATTCGTGACGAGATGAAAAAAAGACAAGAGAACTAAATTTGAGTACATAATCAGATATTTTTAAATAAAAAAATAAATAACTGATTTTCAGTATTTTACATAAAATAAAAAAACACTTCTTGATTATCAAGAAGTGTTTTTTTGCGTCCATCGGACTTGTATATTAGTAACCAGGATATTGCTTCAATGTTCCATTCGTTGCTAAAAATTCTCTTAAAGGAATTGGAAAAACAGGTTTTACACCTTTTCCTAAAACATCTTCTACCAAGCCAAGGCGAGCCAAATCCGTGAAACGGCTACCTTCCATGTTAAATTCTGCCCTTCTTTCGTCCACGAGAACCATTTTAAATTCAGCTTCATTTTTGACATCTGTATTTGTTAAAACGCTCAAACCTCTTTTTTCACGAAGCATATTCAAGTCCGCTAAACCTGTTGGATAACCTTTTGCTTCCGCCAAAATTAACAACATTTCGGCATAACGCAATACATAAGCTGGATTGTCTTGGAGGTTTTCACCACGGTATTTTTGAGTACGTCCATCGGGCTGAATCGTTACGTCATTTCCTTCAAAATCTGCGGTTTGCACACGAACATCGTCTTTTCTTTTTTGAAAAAATGTGTCCAAATCGGCAGAAGGGAAAAAACTAAGTTCTGGTCGTGTCGCATCAGCTCTTTTGTAAGTCAAAGCATTGTAAGCACTACGATTCTGAACATCGAATTTTAGCTCAAAAATAGATTCTTGCGATTGTCTTGCACTGTATAATTTTGAAAAATCAGCACTATCGTATAAGCTATAAGAACCTGTTTTAACAACTTCATTGGCATAAAATGTAGCATTTTTATAGTCTTTTGCAAAAATACAAACCCTTGCAAAAAGTGCTTGTACAGCATTTTTTGTAATAAATATTTTGCCTTTATCGTCATCGTTGCCGACCAACATTTCTGCATTTCGCAAATCATCAGCGATTTGACCATAAGTATTTTTTACAGAAGATCGAGCTAAAATATCGCTTGGTCTTTGCACTTTTATTGCCAAAGGAATACCGTACTCTGAATCTTGATTCCAGTGTTCACCAAACATTTTCAAGGCATCAAAATGAACCAAAGCACGAACAAACAAAGCTTCTCCTTTGATGTTGTTTTTTTCATTTTTATCAAAATCCTCAGCTTTGAGTTTGTCAATATTTTCTAAAATTTGATTCGCAGCGTTTGCCGTTGCGTACAACGAAATCCACATTCTTTCCACAAAAAGATTGGAAGCTGTCAAGCGTTTTTCGCCAATTTCATTTAATGATTCAACGTCATAGCCGCCAGTTGTGGCGTTGTCAGAATGAGCGTCTAATGCCAAAGGATAAAAACCACCGTAATAATTTTCGTTGCCCATCAAGGAGTACATACCCAAACGGGCTGCACGAAATCCGTCTGCTGACTCAAATACAGTTTCAGTACTGACAATGTCAGGTGAATTTTGTTCCAAAACGCCACACGCTCCAAAACCAATACTGCATATTATAATATATAGATATAAATTTATTTTTTTCATTGTTAAATATTTTTACAAAAAATTAAAATGTTACGTTTGCACCAAGTGTATATGTTCTGGCTTGTGGATAAGCCGCATAATCAACACCTGCGGTCTGCTCTGCGCCACGATCACCACCCGTAGAACTTACTTCTGGGTCAAACCCTGAGTATTTTGTGAAAACAAATGGGTTTTGAACTTGGAAATACAAACGAGCTGTTTCAAAAAAGCCTTTTACATGCTTGAAATTATAACCAACATTCATGGTTCTAATGCGTAAAAAAGAAGCATCTTCAACATACATGGACGAAGCCTCAGCATAATTTTGAGTCAGCACAGAAGCACGAGGAACATCTGTAACGTCGCCAGGTTTTTTCCAACGGTTCAATACGTTTTTGCTATTGTTGGCGTAAAAATTTGTGATGCTGTAATTTTCGTCCCAACCGCCATCTATCCAACCTAAGTTTTCATACGTTGGACGAATCAAATTATATACTTGATTTCCGATACTGAATTGAGCTGCCATTGCAAAATCAAAACGCTTATAAGTCACATTGGTGTTAAAACCTCCAAAAGCTTTTGGAAATGCACGACCAATAACTTGTGCATCATTGTTGTCAATCACACCATCGTCATTATTATCTATAAAAGTTGCGTCACCTGTTTCTGGATCAACGCCATCAAATTTTAAGCCCCAAAATGTTCCAACAGGTTGTCCAACTTGAATGATGTGCGTTGGTGCAATATCCGAATAAGCCGAAACAATTTGATTGTCTTCTGCCAATTCTGTATATTTATTTTGGATAAAAGAAGCGTTTGAGCCAACTGTCCAACGGAAACGACCACGATTAATCAAGGTTGCATTCAAAGTTAATTCTACGCCTTTGCTTTGAATTGTACCAGCGTTGCTTGTAATACTGCCAAAACCTGTTGTTCCTGGCACACGGCTTGCGAATAAAAGTCCTCTTTTGTTAGAAACAAATGCTTCAATTGCCCCTACGATTCTACCTTTTTTTAGTTCAAAATCAAGACCTGCATTGAGAATCGTATTTTTTTGCCAAGTCAAATCAGGATTTGCCAAATTGAAAGGAATAAGCGAAGCGTTGCCGTTGTAAGTTCCACTTGCGTAGCCATTTTTTTGACTAAAATCACCGATTTCTTGGTCGCCAGTTGTTCCGAAACTCACACGAGCTTTGAGGTCTGTGATTAGTTTTTGGCTTGTAACGTCGTCGCTACTAATGATGCGGTAGCCAAAAGAAGTAGAGCCAAAAGAAGCATAGCGATTGCCTTCTGCAAAACGAGAAGAACCATCTACACGGAAACTTCCTGACCAAATCAATTTATTTTTAAAATCATAATTCAAACGTCCAAAGTAAGATACCAAACCCAATGCACCACTTGATGCTGGTCTTTTAGTGATTTGTCCAGCATTGCTAATTTCACTCAGATTTGCAATATTGGTGAATTGTTCTCCTTTAAAACCAAGGCGACGAGATTGTGCTTCTTGTACGCTTGTTCCTGCCACCAAGTCAAAAGTGTGTTCTTCGCCAAAGGTTTTGTGGTACGCCAAAATATTTTCGCTCAACCAATTCAAACCTTTATAACTGTTGTACAAAGCACGGCCACGCACTTCAATTGCATCATAAGTCAAAGGAGAAAAATATTGGTTGTCCGTCAAATCAGTATAATCTATTGACCAAGATGTTTTGAAACGAAGGTCTTTATTGAACTTATATTCTCCAAAAATAGAACCTAAAACTCTATTTGTTGTTGAAATTGCACTTACTTCATTGATGGTTTTTACAGGATTATCCGACAACCAAGTTGCTTGATAATCATCGTATTCTGCATAAGAGCCATCTTCCAAATAAGCTGGCATCCAAGGAGATGCACCAATTGCGTTGGTAATAATTCCAGAATATGTATTGTCATTAAAACTACGCTTATTGACACTACGAGCGAGCATCAATGTATTTCCAAGGGAAAAATGCTCATTCACTTTATGGTCAAAATTGAATCGAGTACTCAAACGCTTAAAACCAGAATTGGTCACGATTCCTTGTTGGTTAAAATAATTTCCACTGATGTGAAAACGAGTACGTGCGTTACCACCACGTGCATAGATTTCAGTATTGTTGATAGGCGCACGTTGAAGTACTTCATCAAGCCAAACGGTATTTACATCGTTGTTGTAAATACTATCATTCAAATTGGTACTAAAAATAGCTGGATTAAAACCATCAATATCGTCAAAAGCGGTTTTATCTTTTTCATAAATCAAACGATCTTGGTTCAAACCATCTTTTAAAAGGTCTTTCATTTCAGATGCTGACATGAAATCAATGGTTCGGGTGCGTTCCTGTATGCCTGTATATTGATTGATACCAAATTCAGTACGCTCGGAATTTCCTCTTTTGGTCGTAATCAAAACAACGCCATTAGCCGCACGTGCGCCATAAATCGCTGCTGCCGAAGCATCTTTTAACACTTCAATGCTTTCAATATCGTTTGGATTGATGTCAGAAATAGAAGAAACAGATTGCCCTTTTCCAACAGCTGCCCCACTCAAATCATAAGAACTTTCAAGACTTGAATTGTTTTCGCTGATTAAAGGAATCCCATCTACGACATACAAAGGACTAAATGAACCACGAATGTTGAACAATAGACCTGCTCCTGGCGTACCCGAAGGACTTACAACATTCACACCAGCCAATTTTCCTTGAATAGCATTGCCTACCGCAGTTACGGGTTGGTCACGAAAATCTTTGTTTTTGACAGAAGAAATTGCACCAGTGATAACACTTTTTTGAAGTGTTCCATAGCCAACAACAACAGTTTCGTTGAGTTCGCTATACTGATCTTCGAGTTTAACGTCTAAGAAAGAAGTATTTTTTACTTCAATTTCTTTTGTTTGGTAGCCCAAAGAGGAAAAAACCAAAGTCGTATTGAGGTTTGGCAAGTTGATGCTAAAATTACCATCAACGTCCGCTACTGCACCAGCAAGACTTCCTTTGATTTGAATGTTGGCGTAAGGAATTCCTTCGCTTGCTTTGTCTTTAATTACACCTTTGACACTTTTAGTGTCTTGTGAAAAAGCAATGTTAAAAGAACAAAAGAACAATCCAATAAATAATGTTGTTGCTTGTAAAAATTTAATTTTCATAGAATTTCATACATTTTATAGGCAATGCCTATCTTTGCGTTTTAAATAATTTTGCAAAAATAAGGTAGAACATTTATTTTACACCATTGTTTAGTAATAATGTTGCAAAATGGCTACAAAAATAAATTTCTATAAAAAATAAAAAATGGCTAAAAATTACCACTCGGACACTCAAAAAAGTACAGAACCTGAGCACGACTTGGGTTTAGGAAATCAACTTACGGGCAATTATCGTTTGCTTGATGAAAACGGTAAATTCAAAGCAAAAAGGAAAGGTCAATTCTTTTGGCATCCTTATCAGGATTTGTTAGAAATGTCCTGGTTTAAGTTTCATCTTGTTATTTTTATTTTTTATGCGATAGTAAATGCCGTTTTTGCATTCATATACTATAGTATAGGAGTGGAATCTCTTTCAGGTGAGCATTACAATGATTTTTTTTCAGAATATTTTAAATGTTATTTTTTTAGTGTACAAACATTGACAACAGTGGGCTATGGTGCAGTATCGCCACTTTGTTTTTTGTCGAATGTTATTGCGGCTTTTGAGGCACTGACAGGTTTATTGATTTTTGCCTTGATAACGGGTTTGTATTATGCTAAATTCACCCGTCCGAAAGCAAAAATTTTATACAGTTCAATGGCAAATATTTCTCCATTCAAAGATGAAACCAATGCTATTATGTTTCGTATGGTCAATCAACGCAATACTGATTTGATTGACGTAGCAGTTCAATTGACATTTTCTTGGGTAGCAGACGATGAAAATGGTATAAAACGCAGACATTTTCAACCCTTGGATTTGGAACGCTCTAAAATTGCCTTATTTCCTTTGAACTGGACAATTGTTCATCCAATAACGCCAACAAGTCCTTTTTATGGAAAACGTTTGGAAGATTTTAAAAATATAAATGCTGAATTATTGGCATTTGTAACGGCTTATGACATTACTTTTGGGCAAATGGTACAATCCCGAAAATCATATCAACACAGTGAGATGAATTGGGCTAAAAAATTCTCACCAATGTATCACGCTGATGAAAAACATGGTAGCATTATTGATTATGAAAAAATAAATGAGGTATATGATATGGCACTGTTTGATTATGTATAAAGCTAAGAAATATTTACGATTCAAAAAAGCCGCTATATCTAAAAAAGATATAGCGGCTTTACAATTTTAATATACTGTTTTTTGTGTATCACTTGCTGTACCAGCTGGCGTTTGCGCTTTTACCACAATGATATTTTCTCCTTTTTTCAGTTCAATATCTGCTGAAAAATTACCACTTTTTACATCAAAATCAAAAGGCATTTCACTTCCATTCAATGTAAATGTTACTTGGTTTTTGTCCGTGACATTTTTTATAGTTGCCAAAACCGTAGATGCACCTGTTGCTGGTGTCATTGGGTCGCCAACATTTCGAGAAACAGATGTTATTGTAACCGTTGGAGCTGTTTCTGCTTTTGGTACACGTCCCGTTCTTCCTGTTGTCGCACCATTATCAGACGCAGGTGTTTCTGTGCGAGGTACTCTTCCTGTTGTACTTCCTGTTGTTGGTTCGTCTGTCTTTGGCGTTTCTGTACGAGGCACTCTTCCTGTTTTAGTGCCTGTTGGCGGAACAATCACTGTTTTTTTATAAACTACATTGATAGTTGCTTGGTCTTTTCCAGCTTCATTTTCAGCAATAATCGTAATGGCATTGTTTCCTTCCAAAAGGCGAGTTCCAAACTCAATATTTTCTCCATACAAAGAAAAATCTGGCAAACGCTTTCCATTCACAGTAATTGTAATTTGATTTTTATTGCTTATGTTTTGTGCGGAAGCCCTAACATCTGTTAATCCATTTTCAGTATTGCTGTTATTTTTTGGTGACAAAATCATTACAGACGGTGGATTCACCTTTGGTCTTGGTACAGTATAATAAACCGTAACGCTCACTGCATCGTAGCCAGCACTATTGTCCGCACGAATAGAAAGTGTATTTGTGCCTTCTCGCAGACGAACATCGGCGCTCAAATTTTTATTTAAATTATTAAAAACAAAATTATTTTGCAACTGATTATTTACATAAACACGAATGTCATTTTTGTTAGAAATATTCAAAATTCGAGCATTTAGCGTAGTTGTTTCGCTTGAAAATTGCTGCCCATTGCTTGGTGAATTAATTGTAATGCTTGGTTTTTGTACCGTTGGGACGCTTGGTGGCGGTGGTGGTGGCGTAACAATTCTTTTTTTATAAACCAAAACAACTTCATCACGGTCATTGCCATCACGGTTATTCACACTTATAACGACACAATTTTCACCTTCATTCAATGTCATATCAGCTTTTACTTCGTTTCTGTAAGCATCAAAGCTAAAATTCGCAACATAACCATCAATTTTGACTTCAATATCATTTTTACTATTCACATTCGTTGTTGTTGCACTAATGCTGGCATAGTTATTTTCATAAACTTCTCTATCATTTCTTGGTGAAGTGATGCGCACCGTTGGCGGAAATGTTTTAGGTTTTGGACGGGTATAATTGATAATTCTTGTTGCTTCATTTTTGCCCGAAGGATTACTTGCCTCAATACTTAGCTCATTTCTACCTTCTTGCAAAACAATATTACTTGAAAATGTCGCTCCATTTGGATTAAAATTAAAACTACGGTCACGACCATTCAAGTAAAAACGAACATCACGCTGGTTTTTAACATTCAAAATGGTTGCATTTACTGTAAAATTCTCGTCTTCTACATTAAAAGGAGAATACGATGGATTTATAATTGTTACCAATGGTGCAGGCAATGTTGGCTCTGGCTTGACAGGTGGCACTTGGCTCGGTGCTGGCGTTACGACCACTGGCGGCTGAGAAGGCGGAACATCATTTCTTTTTGTTTCATAAACGACAACAATGATTTCTTTGTCGCTACCAAAAGAATTATTGGCAGAGATTTCGATTTCATTTCGACCAGGACGAAGCTGCACTTCACAAATGCTTCTTGGATTGCTAAAATCAAACTTTGTTTCTGCGCCATTTAGTCTATAATTAACATCTATGGCATTATTCACATTGCGGATGTTTGCTACAACTTGCAAATTTGGGTCATTGGTGATGTAAGGATTCCGATTTGGAACAAGCACTTCAGTTTCAGGCGGATTGCCTTTGGGTTTCAATTTGCTAAACTCCCATTCTAATTTTAGTCCCGTATAATGCTGCCAATCATTTTCGTAGCTTGCTTGGTTATTGTACCATTGTTGTCCATCAAAAACATCGTTGCGTGTAAAGTTGATTTTATGAAAAACACTTGCGTGGAAACGAGGGAAAAATTGATAACCCAACTCCGCACCAACGGTAGGCATCCAAGTCAAAGTGCCGTCTTTTTTGTTGCCATCGGCAACTGTTTCGTAGCTGTTGTCCATAAAGTTTTTTAGCTGAATCTTTGCTGTTGCACCATTGGTAGAATCTACGCCTTTATATAAGTTAGCATAAGAATCATTGCCGTTGCGCTGGTTGATTTTTACGGTGTAGTAATCCAGACCGATGCCTCCAAAAAGAGAAAATACAACGCCTGTACGCTCACGCAAACGATTGAATGTCAGGACACCTTCCAAATCTAACGAGCCATTTACAGTATTATAGTTGGCAAAATAATAACCGATACTTTTGGGTTTGCTGTAATCCAACTTAACATCGTCAAAACTACGACCTACGCCATTCAACGCCAAATTATTTTTGACCTCAAAATTACGATAGCCATCTTGACCAAAACTTTGCGCATACAAAGCACGACCACGAACATCAAACGAGAAAAAAGCATTTGGACGATAGTACAAATTTTTGCCCAAGGTCAATCCAAATCCAGAACCATTGAATTTTTGGGAAACATCAATGCCTCGTTGGTAAGCCGTTCCTGCATTGATGCCCAGACTCCAAAAGCCAGCATTTCGGGCAGGATAATGTCCAATACTTTGTGCTGAACTGTTTTGAAAAAATAAAAAAAGGCTTAAAAAAAGCGAAAAGAAAGATTTTAGCGTTTTCATAATGATAGTAATTTAAAAAGTTTAAAATTTGTACGCTTGTTACAAACAGGCTTACCTTAAAATGAATGTTTATATTTTATTGACTTGAAAATTAAAGAAAACGTTGGTCGGCTAAAAATGTTGCCAAAAAATAATTTTAACATTTTTTCTTTTTTATAAAAAATATAATATATTGATTATTAGGTTTTTATATAAAAAATATTTTATTTAAAAGTGTTAAAAAATAAAAAACCATTAAGAGTTATTTAGGATTTGAAACAAGGTTTTAGTACAAATGAAGTACTTGGTTTTTTAGTGCGCCCAGGAATCTCTAAAAGTAATATACACAACGGATATTGGTGATTAGATATTAAAGATATTGCAAACGCTTGGTGTTCAATATTTTGCATTTATGCAAAATCCCAAAACTACTTTCCGACGTGTATATTGTATTGATTTCCTCTTCATTTTTTATCACTTACCCAATTTCCAAATAAAAATCTAAATTGTCTTATTATTTTTTCAAAAATATGGTTTGAATTTATTTTTCCAAATTTTATTTTAATTAAGAAAAAATTAAGATAAAAAATTCTTTTTTTATCCAAAATACTTGATTTATATAAGTATTTATATATATTTTTGCACGCATTTTGTAAAAAACCTTAAAAATCAAGTTATTTGGGTTTTTATCTTTCTTTTGCAAAACAATTGCTTTCTTTATTCGTTTGAAAAATGGGCTAAATACATTGTTCTAAATGTTTGCTATTGTTTATAATTGTTGTATTGTTTTGATTTTCAATTAGTTAGAGCCATTTCAAACCATTTCAAACATTAAATAACTAAAAAAACGGTGTACTAAACAGGTTGAATTAAGTAAATTGAGCTGAATCAACCAATAATCAAATCAACCAAATCAACTTTAAGCTATATTATAATGAGTGATTTTTCGTTTATAAGCAACGCACATCCTGCGGTTATAGAATCCATGTATCGCCAATACGAGCAAGACCCATTGAGTGTGGAAGACAGCTGGCGACATTTTTTTAAAGGTTTTGATTTTGCCATGAATGGCAACGGCAAGGCGGCAGCTTTGACGAACAGTGCCAACGTTTCGGTTGGGCTTTCGGACAAAGAATTTTCTGTCATGTCTTTGATTCATGGTTACAGAGATAGAGGACATTTGTTGTCGCAAACCAATCCGATTCGTCCACGTGTGGATCGTCACCCGCATTTGCAGTTGGACGATTATGGTTTGAGCGAAGCAGATTTGAATACTGTATTCAAATCTGGTGAAGAAATTGGTTTGAAAAATGCCACTTTACAGCAGATTCTTTCAAGATTGCAAGATATTTATTGCGCACATATTGGTTTTGAATATTGCCATATCGAAGAAAGCGAGCGTCGTAAATGGTTACGTGAGCGCATTGAAAATCGTGATACGAAGAATTATAATTTTCCTTTGGAGAAAAAACGCCGTATTTTGGAAAAACTCAATGGCGCAACGGGCTTTGAGGAATTTTTAGGTTTGCGTTTTCAAGGTGAAAAGCGTTTTTCACTTGAAGGTGGCGAAGCTACAGTCGCTGCATTAGATGCTATTATCAATTTTGGTGCAGAACATGGCGTAGAAGAAGTGATGATTGGTATGGCACATCGTGGTCGTTTGAACGTTTTGGCAAACATCATGGGAAAAACCTACGAAAATATTTTCAACGAATTTAATAAAGCATTGCCTGAAGATTTGAGTTTTGGTAGTGGTGACGTAAAATACCACATGGGTTATTCGTCGCAAACACAAACGCCTACTGGCAAAAACGTTCACTTAAAATTATGTCCGAATCCTTCGCATTTGGAAACAGTGAACCCTGTCATTGAAGGTTTTCTTCGTGCCAAAGCAGAAATGCTGTACAACAATGATTTCGATAAAGTTTTGCCTATTGTTATTCATGGCGATGCGGCAGCAGCTGGTCAAGGTGTAGTCTATGAAACGGTACAAATGAGTATGCTGAAAGGTTACCATACAGGAGGTTCTTTGCACTTTGTTATCAACAATCAGATTGGTTTCACGACTGATTTTGCAGATGCACGTACTTCTACTTATTCTACCGCAGCAGCAAACATGATTCAAGCACCTGTTTTTCACGTCAATGGAGATGATCCGGAAGCAGTGGTTTTTGTATGTGAGCTGGCAATAGAATACCGTCAATTGTTCAATACCGATGTTTTTGTAGATATGGTATGTTACCGTCGTCATGGTCATAACGAAGCGGACGGCCCAGAAGTGACACAACCTGAAATGTACAAAATCATCAAGAACCATAAAAATGTTCGTATTTTGTATTCTGAACAATTGATTGCGCACCACGAAATTGAAGCGAAAATGGCTGAAGAAATGAAAGCGCAATTCCGTGACCAATTAGATGACCGCTTGAATAACGTAAAACAACATCCTTTTCCTTACAAATACCAAGAAACAGAAGAGGCGTGGCGTAAATTAACGAAGAAAACGACCGCAGCAGACTACGAAATTTCACCAGCAACAGGAATTGATAAATCAACTATTGATAAATTAGTAGCGCATTTGAAGACTTTGCCAGCAGGTTTTTCTCCTCAGCCGCAAATCCGTAAAATGATGGAAGGCATTGAAAAAAATCATACTGCCAACCGTGTTGATTGGGCTACTGCCGAATTGATGGCGTATGGCTCGATTTTATTGGAGGGAAAAGATGTCCGTATGTCTGGTCAAGATGTCAAACGTGGTACTTTCTCGCACCGTCAATGCGTAGTGATTGACAAAGAAGTTTATACAGAATACAATCGTCTGGCTGTGATTGACGAAAAACAAGGCAAAATTCGCATATACAATTCACTTTTGTCAGAATATGCTGTTTTAGGTTTTGAATATGGTTATGCCTTGGCTTCGCCTGACAATTTGGTGATTTGGGAAGCGCAATTTGGTGATTTTGGCAATGGCGCACAAATCATGATTGACCAGTATATTGCTTCTGCCGAAACAAAATGGTTGCGTCAAAATGGTTTGGTTATGTTATTGCCGCATGGTTTTGAAGGTCAAGGGCCAGAGCACTCGTCGGCACGTATGGAGCGTTATTTACAGCTTTGTGCAGAACACAACATTACGGTGGCGAATATTACTACGCCAGCCAATTTGTTCCACATTATGCGTCGTCAGTTGGCTCGTCCGTTCCGCAAACCGATGGTCATTATGACACCAAAATCGAATTTGCGGAATCCATTGGTGGTTTCTGATTTGAGCGACTTTGAAACAGGAAAAAATTTCCAAGAAGTATTAGACGATACGAATGCTCCAAAAAGAGCTAAAAAAGTAGTCTTCTGTTCTGGAAAAATCTATTTTGATTTGATTGCAAAACGGGAAGAATTAGGCACAAATGATGTTGCCATTGTTCGTTTAGAGCAATTGTATCCTTATCCAGCAACGCACGTTGAGGCGATTCTGAAAAAATACAAAGGTGCAAAAACCGTTTGGGTTCAAGAAGAACCAGAAAACAATGGTGCTTGGCAATATTTAACTTCTCGTTACGAACATTTCAAAAATGCAGAAGTCATCGCTCGAAAAAGCGCATCTTCGCCAGCTACGGGTTATATAAAATTACATGGCAAAGAGCAAGAAGCAATTTTAATTGCAGCTTTGAGTTAGGTTTTTCAAAAAAAACGACCGCTATATCTGAGAAAGGTATAGCGGTTTTTTTTTATTTAAAATAATGACAATGCTGTTGGTACGGTTGTTTCCTCTGTTGTTTTTTCGCTATAGTTTTTATTTTTAACACGGCGCACTTGGTCTAAATTGCCATTTAGTCGATTTTGTATGATTTGAAAATAGCTTTTATTTAGTTCAAAACCAACATAGTTTCTATTATTTGTTTTTGCAACATAAGCAGCTGTTCCAGAACCCATAAAAGGGTCAAAAATAATACCATTTTCAGGGCAACTTGCTAAAATTGTACGTTTGATAATCTCTATGGGCTTTTGAGTAGGGTGTTCCGTACGCTCGGGGTCTTCTGCGTGTAATCTTGCACAACTCCAAATATCTTTTGGATTGTAACCTAATTCTAACCATTTTTTTCCAACAAAAATAGACCTTGAACGAGCTTTTTTTGTTTCTTCGTCATAAGGAATTCTGATTGCATCTAAGTCAAAAAAGTAATCTTTTCCTTTGACAAAAAAACCCAAATTATCATGAACAGATGAGTATTTTCTGGTGCTTCCGCCCATACTTGGTACTCGTCTATCCTAGATGATTTCGTTAACCATTGTAAGTTTTTTTTTCATGTAAGAAAAAATCTCTGGTGTATATTGCCAAGAAAGAAATATATAGAAACTGCCATTTGGTTTTAGTTTAGGTATAACAGCATCAATCCATTGGTATGTCCATTCTAAATACTCTTGACTTTGCTTCATGTCGGAATCATTGCCATAATCTTTTCCAAGCGAATAAGGAGGGTCTGTTATAATTAAGTCAATTGAGGCATCAGGAATACGATCAATACCTTTCATCATATCCTCATTAAAAATTTCATTTATCCAATTACTCATAATTTTATACTTTTTGAATTTTCTCGTAATAATTTTAAAAAATCTTTCCTACTTCTATATTCTGGCTGATGAATATATTTCGCTTGAATTTTATCATTTCTTGGATTAACATAAATGGGTAAAAATTGAGGTGAAAACAATGTAATGTTTTCTTGGTCAAAAGAAATAGTAACATTATTGAATTTTATTCCAAAACAAGCGTAAATCAAATTGTACTTGGGATTTGCATGGTATTGTAAATATAATTTTTCTACTGCTGAAATATCGTTTTTATTTTCTTTCCCATCAACATTATGTGCTTTAATATTGATAAAATATGTTTTTTTGTCAATAATTATCTCACAATCATGCAAGCAAGTATCAGGTAAGTCAAAATTCACATCATCAACACCAAGTTTTTTTGCATTGTATTTAGTTTGTTGAACGATAACCTGCTCTACAATCCATGCAACTGACCGAGTGTGCGGTTTTAAGTCCATAAGGTAATATTTTAGTACTTGTAATATCAAATGAAGGTAATATTTTTAGTAATTTTTCATAAACTTCTCCAATGATTTTTATTTCATCAAGTACCAGCTTTACTTCTTTTGTTTGTGTTTTTACAACAATCTTTTTAGCCATATTGTGAATGTTTTAGTTTAGATTCACAAAGTTAATCTTTTTTGAGATATAATATTGTAAAGTAATTAAAATATATGATTTGTTAGCTCTCAAAATAGGAGTTTCGTTAGCTATAAGTTACGCAAATTATAATAGATACATTAAAATTATTATTTTTCAAATATAAAAATTATCTTTGTATGAAAAATCAGATTTCATGCAGAAACCATACTACCTCCTCATTTTTTTGTTTTTTTTTATTTCAAAAAATTTATTGGCACAAGAAAATACGATGCAAATAGATGAAATGCCTTATTTCGCTGGCTGTGGAAAATACAAACCAAATAGCAAAGAGAAAAGAGAGTGTTCATCAGCAAATTTAGCATATTACCTCAATAGAAACCTAACTTATCCTGATTCTGCCAAAGAGCAAGGCGTAAGAGGAGTAGTCTATGTCAGTTTTATTGTTGCACCAAATGGCTTTGCCAGTGAAATCAAGCTACTCAACGATATTGGTGCAGGCTGTGGAAAAGTTGCAAAAAAAGTGATAGCATCAATGCCTGCTTGGGAACCCGCATTGCTGAACAACGAACCTATTCCTTACGAATTGCGCCTGCCTATTCAATTTAAATTAGATGCTACCCAAGCCTATTCCGAAGAACCTAAGGTGTTTTGGGGCGAGCTTCGTTACGATGAAATCGCAGAAAAAGATTTGCTCAAATATAGCAATCAAACATTGTTGGTTCGAGATTTATCAGGAGAGATAATGCCAATTATAAATACAACAATGGCGTATGAAAATGGTGGAAATATTAAAAAAGCAAGTGGAAAAACACCTTTTACAAGCGGTATGACGAAAATATTGAAAAAAGCAAGAGCTGGTGGTCGTATCACCTTTATTTTTACGTTGCAAAAAAAAGGAACATTTTTCGAGTTGTATAAAACCTATCAAATTAAATGAAAAAATGCCACTAAGCAAAAAACTTAGCAGCATCTTAAATTTATTCATCAAACTAATTCCTCAATTCTATTTTTTGCTTTTTCGGCGTGTGCCATTGCAGCATCTCTGACCCAAGCACCATTTTCGTAGGCTTTGATTCGAGTACGGATTCGGTCTTTATTACAAGGGCCATTTCCATTTACAACTGCCCAAAATTCATCCCAGTTGATTTCACCGATGTCATAAGTATTTTTACTTTCATTCCATTTCAAATCTTTATCAGGAATTTTTAAGCCCAAATATTCTGCTTGGGGAACAGTGCTATCTACAAAACGTTTTCGCAACTCATCATTAGAAAAACGCTTAATTTTCCAACGCATAGATTGTTCTGAATTTGGCGAATCGTCATCAGTAGGGCCAAACATCATCAAGGACGGCCACCACCAACGGTCAAGGGCATTTTGAGCCATTGCCTTTTGCGCTGCTGTTCCACGGCATAGCGTCAGCATAATTTCGTAGCCTTGTCGCTGATGAAAACTTTCTTCCTTGCAAACACGCACCATCGCACGGGCATAAGGGCCATAAGAGGCACGACAAAGCGGCACTTGATTCATAATCGCAGCACCATCAACGAGCCACCCAATTGCGCCAATATCAGCCCAAGTCAAGGTTGGATAGTTAAAAATGCTTGAATATTTTGCCTTTCCTGAGTGTAATTCTTGAAATAACGTATCTCTATCAACGCCCAAGGTTTCTGCTGCGGAGTACAAATACAAACCATGACCAGCCTCGTCTTGTACTTTTGCCAAAAGCGCAGCCTTGCGTCGCAAAGAAGGTGCTCGGGTAATCCAGTTTCCTTCGGGCAACATTCCTACAATTTCAGAATGAGCATGTTGTGAGATTTGACGGATGAGTGTTTTTCGATAATGCGCTGGCATCCAATCTTTTGCTTCGATTTTTTGCTCTGCGGCAATGCGTGCTTCAAAAATTTGTTCTGCATTCATATTTTTATCGTAACTGTTTAGTACTCAATTTTACCACATAGTCACATAGCATCATAGCTAAAAAAACAATATCTAAGAGAACACATAGTCATTTCATTTTTCAAATAAAATTAACATGAGGTATTTTTATTAAAAATAAAAATACTATGTATTCTAAAAGTGTGACGTTAAAAAAACTATGATGCTATGTGACTATGTGGTAAAGAATACCTTTTATCAAAAATTATAGTGGCTAATAAAAATAAAAAAGGGCTTTTTTTGCGTGTGCGCCAAAAGCCATTTATCGGTTAGTGCTGATAGTAAAAATAAGTGGTTGAAATTGCAACACTAATAGTAATTGTCAAAATCGACTTTCGATTTTATTTACAATGCAAAGATATATGTTTTAATTTAAATTAACTAACGTTTGTTAGTTTTTTCGATGAAAATTTTTCTAAAGCAGGCGTATAGAAATAAACATGGTTATTTTGTCGTTGAGAAAAAAGTAATAAATAGCTGACTGTAAGGTCACGAAGGACTCCTTTGGAGAAGTTATTTATCACTTTTTGAGCAATCGACTGAAAAAAATAACCACGTTTATTTTAGCCCAACTACTTAGTAAAAAAAGGTATGAAATCATAAATTTTTTATACCCTACAATTTAAACTATTTTCTGTATTTATTGTTCTTTCTTTTATTAATGAGCTAACATACATTTAAAATTGAATAAATCAATTTTGTCAAACCAATTAATGTTTGATTTAGCATCATTCTAAACTCAATAATGGCTATATATTCTATAAAAGATTTGGAAAAACTTTCTGGTATCAAAGCGCATACGCTTCGGATATGGGAGCAGCGTTATAGCATTATTATACCTAAAAGAACCAAAACAAATATTCGCTATTATACAGATACGGATCTTCGGGCAATCTTGAATGTAGCCCTTTTAAATAAGAATGGCTACAAAATATCCAAAATATCAGAACTTTCCGCTGAGGAAATTAGCGAAAAAGTAGCTTTTATTTCTGAAAAAAACTTTGAACACGATACGCAATTAGACGCTTTGACCATTTCGATGATTGAAATGGATGAGTACAAATTTGACCGTATTATCTCTACCAATATACAGCAATTAGGTTTTGAAAAAACAATGATGGAAGTAATTCATCCGTTTTTGGACAAACTTGGCTTGCTTTGGCTGACGGGTTCGATTCATCCTGTTCAAGAGAATTTTATGGCGTATTTGATTCGTCAAAAAATTATTGTCGCTATTGACAATTTGCCATTGACGATTGGTCGCAATGTCAAAAAATACCTTTTGTACCTTCCCGAAGGCGAAACACAAGAGTTGAGTTTGCTTTTCATGCACTATATGCTAAAATCTCGTCAAAATCAAGTCATTTATATTGGTCAAAATATGACAATTGATGATTTGAGAGATGTTTATCAAATCCATAAGCCAGATTATATGTTCACAATGATTACGGAAACGTTCACACGTCAGCCCGTAACCCGTTATATTGATTTGTTGTCTAATACTTTCCCTACAAGCAAAATCTTACTTTCAGGCTACCAAATTGTATCACAAAAAGTAGAGTCAAAAAGCAATGTTGTTGTTTTAAAAAGTATTCAGGAAACAATAGAGTATTTAGAAGAAGTCAAAAATAGCGAACCCAAACGCTCTTTTTTCTAATTATTATTTTTTTCTGCCAAGCGAGCATATTCTTTGTTCACAATCAAAACGCCAGCCAATACAATTAGCGTTCCTAACACAATATATTCATTGATTCTTTCGCCGCCTATCAACCAGCCTACAAAAACAGCAATAATGGTATTGATGTAAGTATGCATCGAAACCCGTGCTGGTGGATAATAATTCAAAACATAAAGGTAACAGCCATAACCAATAAGAGAGCCTGCGACAACCAAATAAAGTAAAGCATAAATCCCTTTTATTTCGGTATGCAATAAGTTGGAATTGTCTTCAAAAAAATAAGAAATAACCATATTTATTGTTCCTGCAAACACCATTTGCCAGCCAATATTCATAAATATACTGGTTTTAATTGAATTTTTTTTCAATAAAACACTACCCAATGCCCAGCAAAGAATGGCTATCAACAAGGCTGCCAAAGCAAAATAAAGGTCTTCATTGAGCGTGACGCTTAGGTCTTTCAGAAAAATCAGTGCCACTCCTAATAAACCCAAAAGTAAGCCCAAAATGATTTTGTAAGTTATTTTAAATTCTTTGAAAATAAACAAACTCATAACCGTTATGAACATAGGCGATAGCGAACAAATCACCGCTGTCAAACCACTTGGAATTGTTTTTTCAGCCCAACAAACCATTGCATTTCCACCTACAATCAGTAAAATTCCCATTGTGACGAGTTGTAAAAGCGTTTTTTTATCTGGCATTTTTTCTTTTTTATAAAAAAAACAATAGGCTAAAAAAAAGGGGCCAGCAATCAAGTGTCGAAGTGCTGATAGCATAAACGGAGGAATATAATCCACTGCGATGTCAATGCCAAGATAGGTTGTTCCCCAAACTACGCACAAAAGGGCAAAGGCAATATTTACTTTTAATGAATTATTCTCTACCATGATTTTAATTTTTTGCAAAAATAAGGAAACATCTAAGTTTTTACCCAAAATATATTTAAAAGTTCAAAATATCTCCAAAACATTTTTTTACATCATACGTCTATACTAAAAACATTTTTACCTTTGCGGTATTATTCATAAAACTTATAAAATATTAAAAATATGGCTTTCACACTTCCTGAATTACCTTATGCACTTGCTGCACTTGAGCCTCATATTGACGCTCGCACAATGGAGATTCACCACGGTAAACACCACAATGCTTACGTTACAAACCTTAACAATGCCATTGCTGGCACTGATGCAGAAGGTTTGAGCATTGAAGATTTAATGCACAACATTTCAAAATACTCAATGCCTGTTCGTAACAATGGTGGTGGTCATTTCAATCACTCTTTGTTTTGGAATGTAATGAGTGCTGACGGTGGCGGAGAACCAGTTGCTGAATTGGCAGATGCCATCAACAAAACATTTGGTTCTTTTGCTGATTTCAAAACGCAGTTCGCCAATGCTGGCGCAACACGTTTTGGTTCGGGTTGGGCATGGTTGAGCGTTGATGCAAATGGCAAATTGTTCATTTCTTCTACACCAAACCAAGACAATCCTTTAATGGACGTTGTAGAGCAAAAAGGTACACCAATCTTGGGTTTAGACGTTTGGGAACACGCTTATTACTTGAATTACCAAAATCGTCGTCCTGATTACATTGCTGCATTTTTTAATGTAGTAGATTGGAAAAAAGTAAATAAAACGTACTTAGAATGTCTATAAATTGTATCTCTATTGGTTGTGATCATGCAGGTTTTGCATATAAAGCTCCTATTGTTAAGTTTTTAGAAGCTCAAAATATCAAAGTCTTAGATTTTGGAACAGACTCGGAAGCGTCTGTTGATTATCCAGATTTCATACATCCTGCGATGGAAGCGATTGAACAAGGTCAAGCTGATTTAGGTATTGTTATTTGCGGTAGTGGCAATGGTGTTGCCATTACCGCAAACAAACACCAATCTATTAGAGCTGCGCTTTGTTGGAAGGTGAACTTGGCAGAATTGGCTCGCCAACACAACAATGCCAATGTTTTGGCAATTCCAGCTCGTTTTATCAGCAAAAAAATGGCTTTGAAAATGGTGGAAAAATTTATTACTACTGATTTTGAAGGCGGAAGACACGCTACTCGGGTTGGTAAAATTGCTTGCTTATGACACATTTAAAGGTGGGCGATACCGCCCCTGATTTTCAAGGAATCAATGAAAAAGGTGAAAATATCGCTTTGAAAGATTTTGCTGGAAAAAAATTAGTCCTTTATTTTTATCCAAAAGACAATACGCCAACTTGTATCGTGGAAGCCTGTAATTTGAGAGATAATTATGCGCTTTTACAAGCAAAAGGCTTTGAAATTGTAGGTGTTAGTGCAGATGACAGCAAAAGTCACCAAAAATTTATCGCCAAACAAAATCTCCCTTTTAGTCTTATTGCTGATACAGATTTAACGATTTTGAAAGCTTATGGCGTTTGGGGTTACAAAAAATTTATGGGAAAAGAATACGATGGAATCCATCGTTTTACTTTTGTGATTGATGAAAATGGAGTTATCGAAAGAATTTTTGACAGTGTAAAATCAAAAATTCATTCGGAACAAATATTGGAAAGTTACGCATCATAAGTATTTTAAAATCAATAAGTTAGAATTAAAAACATTTTGTCTTCTTTTGAAAAAAATCATAAAACCGCTTTACACGTTCAAAAAGGTGTAGAACAGCCCAATAGTATCAATCCTTCTTTGATGCGAGGGAATTTTGTGGTCAAAAAAAAGCAAAAAACAGTAGAAGAATTTATCGAAGGAATTTTAAAACAAGATAGAATTGTTTTGAGTCAAGCGATTACTTTGATTGAAAGTAGCAAAACTGAACACCAATTGTTAGCGCAGCAAATCATTGAAAAATGTTTGCCTTTTGCAAACAATTCCATTCGGATTGGAATAACAGGAACACCTGGCGTTGGAAAAAGTACTTTTATTGAGTCTTTTGGGCAGTATGTCATTAAAAAAGGTAGAAAAATTGCTGTTTTGGCAATTGATCCGTCAAGTCAGTTGAGCCGTGGTAGTATTTTGGGCGACAAAACCCGTATGCAATATCTGTCAGCTCGGGAAGAAGCCTTTATTCGCCCTTCACCTGCGGGCGATTCGCTCGGAGGTGTTGCCCGCAAAACCCGTGAAACGATTATTTTATGTGAAGCGGCAGGTTTTGACACCATTGTTATAGAAACTGTTGGCGTAGGTCAATCCGAAATTGCGGTTCATTCTATGGTCGATTTTTTCTTACTTTTGTTGTTGCCAGGTGCAGGTGACGAATTGCAAGGTATTAAAAGAGGTATTGTCGAAATGGCGGATTTGATTGCGGTCAATAAAGCCGATGACGACAGACTTATGCAAGCCCGCCAAGCCCGTGTTTCTTACCAAAATGCACTCAAACTATTTCCTATAAAAGAAAGTCAATGGCTACCACAAGCCTTGATTTGTTCTGCTTTGAGCAAGCTGGGAATTGACGAAATATGGCAGCAAATCTTTGATTATCAATTATTTACGAAAGAAAATAATTTTTTTCAAAACAATAGAAAACAACAATCCATCTATTGGCTTCACGAAAGCATCAATAACAAATTAAAGCAATTCTTTTTGCAACACAGCGAAGTAATGGCACAATTCCCTACGATGGAAAAAGCTGTTTTAGCACAAGAAATCACCCCTTTTCAAGCTGCTGAAAACCTTTTAAAAATAATTTTATGAAAGTAGCTGGATTCACTTTTATTCGGAACGCCATCAAATTTGATTTCCCTGTTGTGGAAGCGATTCAATCTGTATTACCGATTTGTGATGAATTTATCGTCGCTGTTGGTGATTCGGAAGATGGAACGTTGGCGTTGATACAAAGCATTGATTCTGAAAAGATTAGAATCATCGAAACGGTTTGGGATATGTCACCAAACAACTTGAAATGCAACGTTTTTGCACAAGAAACAGACAAGGCTTTTCGTGCTGTTTCGCCTGATTCAGATTGGTGTTTTTACATTCAATCGGACGAAATTGTACACGAAAAATACTTGGAAAACATTAAAAATGCTATGCAATTTCATTTAAAGAACCTTGCTGTTGATGGTTTGCTTTTTCGTTACAAACATTTTTTTGGGAGTTATGACTACGTAGGCGCATCGTTGCGTTGGTATCGAAACGAAGTCCGAATTGTGCGTAATCGTGCAGATATTTTTTCCTACCGAGATGCACAATCTTTTAGAAAAAATCCGAATAACAAGCTGAAAGTCAAAGCAATAGATGCAGAGGTTTATCACTATGGCTATGTCCGTGAGCCAAAATCTTTTGCTGAAAAACTAAATTTTCAAGACAAATTGTACCATGGTGATACTGCAAAACAACGTGAAGAAGCCTACGATTTTAGCAAAGAAGCCGATGCTGTTTATCTTTTTGAAGGCACGCACCCGAAAGTAATCCAAGAGCGTATCCGTAAAAAGACTTGGGACTTTAATTTTGACTCATCTAAAAATAAATTTAAATTCAAAGATAAAATCAAAATGACAATTGAACGTTTGACGGGTCACCGCCTTGGAGAATTTAAGAATTATGAAGTGTTGAAATAATTGTCTTCAAACGCTCTCTTTCTTCAAAAAAATATTGTTTATTTTTCACTCCTAAGTATTCAAAATAATGGCGCAAATCAATAAAATAACGCAAGGCAAAAGCTCCACCGATTATAGCAAAAAGCCAATAGGCAATACCAAAAAATGGAAAATCAATGCCATACGATTGTAAAATATTTTTTTGAACAGTATAAAAAATAGAAAATAAAATCAATCCGCCTGCGTATTGAACGGTTGCATCGTAGCCATTAGGTGTTGCTTTTTTCCAAATGAAATAAGTGCATAAAAAGGGCAAAACATTACTTGCACTTCCAATTAAAAACAAAGGAAAACACAACAGTAAAAAAATAATATTGTGTTTCTTCATCAAACCTTCATAAGAAGCACCTTCTTTTTTTAATTTTATAAAAAATTGATTTACAGCGTTTTGTAAATTTTCATATTCTTGAAAAGAACCTTTTTTCAATGCTTTTAGTTTTTCCAAGAGTTGTTGAGATTGACGAAAACTTGCTTCATCGCTGTATATTTTTTCTCCAATCAATAGCTTTTCGCAGCGTGCCAACAGTATATCTTGTGCAGCATCTTCAGTATCAATCATGGCAGAACGAAGGCGAATTTCAATTTCTTTTGTAATGGCACTTACTGCCGTTTCATAATCTTTTTCAAAAATTTCTTTAAAATCTGCTACTTGAATCGGCGCTACGCCTTCGATAAAAAGACGACTCCAAAAATGCCCCTGTCGGGTATAAGTTTGCCCAAAAGGTTGAATCGTCAATCCCAATTCAAAGTTACTTTTGCTCTCAACACTCAATGCAATTCGAGCTGTTCCTGTCTTAATTTCCCTTAAATGTCGTTCTTGCCAACTTGAGCCTTCGGGCGCAATAAAAAGGCAGCCTCCGCCAAGCAAAAACTCATCGCATTGCTTGAAACTATCACTATTTTTCACGTGATTGACCTTATCTTGTTGTCGTTTGATGGGAATTGTCCACAAATTACGAAAAAGCCAATCTGTAAAAGGATTCGCAAACAAGCCTGCATTGCCTAAAAAATGATTTTTTTGAGGAAGTCTGATAACAATATTAACAGGGTCGAGAAGTGTATTCGGGTGGTTTGCCACGACAATACATGGGCGTTTTAGATTGAAAAATTGCTTGCCAATCGTAGTTGATTTTTCATAAAAAAGCCAATCTAAAAAAAGGCAAAGGTATTTGAGAAAGTGGTAAAAACCAGTTAGAAACATTCTTGTGTTTGGTTGTTGAGTATTTTATTTAATTTGACTATTGTCCTACTAAAAGAGTGCCACTTAAAGTCGCAGTATTGTATTCTAAATAAAAACTATAAAACTAATGGAGAGCAAAGATATAAAAAAAATTGTATTTCAGTCGGAAGTTCAGGTCATTGAGCTGCTTATAAATAAAAAAGGAACAAAGAAAATAAAGGCACGGTAATATTTCACCTAACTTTATTGTCCTTGTTCCTTAAAATAGTATGGTTGTACTTTTATTTTTTCACCAACCAACGCACCATTACGGGCAATAGAAATAAATCGCTCAACAATGCGCCAGCTAAGGTCAAACTCATCAATAAACCAACATTTACGCTTGGCGGATGTATCGAAAATAGCATCACCATGAAGCCAAAAAATAAGATAATCGCTGTTTGAATCATTGGTTTTCCGACTTCCATCATGGTTTGGTACAATGCGCCATCAACGCTATAACCTTTTTCTTTAAACACTTTGAATTTGCTAAGGGTATGAATAGTATCATCAACGGCAATACCAAAAATAACAGAGAAAATCATGGAAACGCCTGCTTCTAATTCTATCCCAATAAAACCCATCAACGCACCGCACATAAAAAGTGGGAATAAGTTTGGTATTAAAAAGATAAACATCATTTGCCAGCGACGTAAGATAAATGCCATTAAAATACCTATCACAACTACCGTCCAAAACATTCCATATACAGTATTATTTCTAATATATTCTGCGTTTTTGTCAATTAAAAGCCCTGTTCCAGTACGCTTTACTTTGATAATATTGCTGTCAATATTTTCATTTATCCAAGTTTGAATGTTCAGCCCGATTGCTTTTATACTGTCTGCGCCAATATCGTTGATACGGGTCGCAATCCGTGTTTTTTGTTCGTCTTTACTAATCAAAACGTTCACAGAAGATTTTGGTAATTTGGTAGAAAGCATCTGAGCTTCAGCAAAACTTGTAGAATCTGGTGGCAAACGATACCCTTCTTTTGAGCCACCTTCATTCATTTGATTGATGCTTTTGTAAATGGCTGTGATAGAAGCAATAGAGCGAAAATCAGTGAATGTTCTGATTTTGTCTTCTACTTTTTCAACTTCTTTAACTACTTCATAATCAGTCACTTTCAAATCATTTTGCGCAAAAATTGCAAACTCCACAGGTCGAAACCCAGCAAAGTTTTTTTCAAAAAATTGAAAATCCTCTGTTACTTTTGCTTTTGTAGGCAATTGACTTTCTATTCGATAATTGGTAGTAATCAAGGAAATTCCCCAAATACATATTCCAAAAACAGCAATCGAAGCCAGTGCTATTGGTAGTGGATTTCTTTTTGTAAAAAAATGTAATTTGTAAAAAGCACCTTTCCAACGCCTTGATTCTTCTCCAATTTTGACAATTTGGTCCAACTCAAAAAAGGACAACGCTGCTGGCACAAAAACAATTGCCATAATGTATGCCACCGTAACACCAATTGTCGCATTGATTCCAAAATCAACAATCGGTTGAATATTGTTCGTTACCAAAGCTAAAAAACCAATGGCGGTAGTTGAATAGGTTAGAAACGTTGGCAAACGCATTTCTTTAATCGTCACTTTGACCGCTTCGGCAGCACTAAGACCCCGCTGTCGTTCATCAATGTATTTTGACATGACGTGAATGGTATCAAATGTGCCTAAAATCAACATTAAAACAGGATATAAAGCCGCCAATGCAGACAATTCTCGACCAGTAATGCTCAATATTCCTAAGAAAATAAGTAGTCCAAGCAAAATCGAAGACATCGCAATCATCGTTCCCCAGAAGCGTTTGAACATCCAACCCAAAACCAACGTTACCAAAAGCCCTGCAACAACTGTAGAAACCAGGACTTCTCGCTTTTCCATTTCGACCACTTCTTTTTGGAAAAAAGCACGCCCAAGCAAGTGATAATTGTCAAATTGGTATGATTTGAGCAAAGTATCTAAGCCTTCTATGAGTTCTGTTGCTTGAGGAAGTTCCATTTTGTCAGCCGTTTTGAGTGCGACAACAAGCACTTTGGCATCTTCGGAGATAAGGTTGTGAACAAAACGTTCATCTTGTAAGATACGCTTTTTATCGTCATCGTACTGCGAAGGATCATCAATATGAATAGCAGGAACGGTAGTTATCGCAAACGCTGTTCTCAGCGGGTAACGAAATTTGGTAAGCGATTGGCTTTCTAAAATATGTGGTAAATCCCTTGTTTTTAAAGTAAAATCATGGAATTTTTCTAAAAATTTTTGTTCAAAAACGCCATCTTTCTTTTCGATAGCAACGAGGAGGAAATTATCATCTGTTTCAAATTCTTTGATAAATTCTCTATAAAAATCTAAATCTTTATCTCCTTTTGGGAAAAATTGTTCAAAATCAAAGGAAAATCTTAAATTAAAAGCAAGTAAAACACTAATCAATCCTAAAAGGAGAAAACTTGCAACGGTAATTTTATTCTTATTCATAAAAGTTTTTTTTCTTTCATTTTAACAATAAAAAAAAGAAAAAGTTTTAGAACTTAGCCTGTAATCAAAAGCAATTTGTGTTTGTAAAAGCATCGGATAGTTATGACAGAATGTTGTCTTCGTCACAATCATGTTCTTCTGTATGAATGTTTTTAACATAGCGAAGCAGAACAAATCTATACCAAAGAATTGAGCAGCTGATGCTTCGTTGCAGACGACCAAATAGGATAGCTCGATTGAAAATCAAGCCAAGCGAGATGCGGTAGTTGAGTATTTTGTTTAAGACAGACTTAGAGCCAGCGGGTTATTTCTACGCTTTAATTGCCTTATTTTTAATAAGAATTTGTCTAGTTATTTCTTCACTAATTTCAAGGTGTTCAGCAATTTCTTCTATTGACATATTCACTCGTGAATAAAGTAAAATAATTGACTTTACACGCTGTTTATCTATTTGTTTAATTTCTTCTTTTGCCTTTGCTCTTGCTTCTTCCATTGTTTCGCCATAAACTTCTCTTTCGTAGGCGTTTACTAAATTTTTTGTTGATTGACTTACTTGTATCATATCTGAATTATTTTTAATTTTTGTTTGAATTACCTCTTTTTCAAATTTCTTCTCCAATAGAGGTGGTAATTTCATTAATTCTCCTACAAATATAAGCAACTTTGACAATTCTTCCAAATTGTAATTACGATTTTGTGCTAATTCGTATAAATTTTGTTTAAATTCGTACCTGCGTTGTTGGTCGTCCTTTGTTTTTAGCACGTAATAGTTTGCCAAAACAATCATTGCAAACGGATTGTCATTTACCAAAAGTTGTTCTTCATTTTGTTTGATTACAGCGTAACTGTTGAATTTATACGTTATTTTAGTACCAAAATGCTCATTTTCATAAATGTCATGCTTCTTGGGAACATTTGTGCCCGCATAGATGACCAAAGCAACAATATCTTGTCCGTAAACTTCTCTGATAAGTTGGTAATATTCGTACATTCGTAAACAGATTATCGTTTCTCCGCTTGTTTGAAATTCAATGTGGATAAATATCCATTGCTCTTTTCCGTTTTTAAGACGAACTTTTACCAATTTATCCGCTTCTTTCTTGAATTTTGCTAAATTCTTCTTCGAAAACAACTCTTTTTCTAAGAATTGCGGCTCAACTGACCAATCTATTTCGTCATGCAACTGTGACAGAAAGAACGCTGTAAAAGGCTTGAAAAAATGTGTTAATGCCTCTTTCCAATATTTATCGTACTTGATTATCATATTCTCGTATCAATGTTTTAAAGTGTTTAACCAAGTTGCAAAGATAGGGAAATGTTAGTTAATTTGACGTATTTATATGGCTTGTTTTAATTATAATTTGTTTTTTATATCGAAATTTTATAATCTAATTGTCTAATATTTTGTTCGTAATTTAATCTTTGCTCGCTATTTATCTATCGTAATTCATTGGTAATCAACGTTTTGTTTATTGTTACACAGAACATACTCCACTTATGCAGTTTTACACCTCTTTAAGTTGAGTTTATATCTGCATTATCAATAAATTATAATATTTTTTTATATTATAATTTTAAATATATGGCAAGAAAATTAAATGTCCAAATTATCTAAGGAGTTTTTATATCGTCTTAATCTTTTTGTAGTATGGGTGTATGTTTTAGTCGTTTTACTACTTTCGTGATAGCCCTACGTTGGTTTTTCTTGTATTTAAACGTGAAAAAATTGCTGTTCTGTAAGTTTCATTTGTTTTGCATCAATGACCAAAAGCCTTAAAAACCGCTGGCACTATGTATGCTTCTAGCAAAACACATAACTTTGATAAAGACATTAAAAAGTAGTTTAAAACATTAGTTTTCGCTATATATTCCACTATGTATCAATGTCGTTATCAAACTACCGCCTCTCGCTTGGCTCGATTTGTAATCGAGCTATTCTGTTTGGTCGTCTCTGACGAAGCGTTAGCTGCACGAGCCTTTAGTAGAGTCGTACTGCTTCGCTATGTTGAAAACATTCACACAGAAGAACGTGATTGCAAATCACGTCCAGCGAATAGTTTAGTTTTTGTTTTCAACTTTGACATACTATGAGCCAGCGGGCAGAAGTATTATTTTTTCTCCGAAAAATTGAAAGGGTGCAGCGACGGCTGCCGTGATAAAAGCCAAAAAAGTATTACCAAAAAATCTCGTCTTTTCGTGGTCGTTGATTTTTATTGAAGCTGAATGAGTAATCTATGCGTAAGGTTTTTAGCTACGAATTTTATCAAATTTCCAAATATCCCGTTATGCTAATCTCGTCACACCAATCTAAGAACAGCCGCAGCTACTTCTTCCACGTCAATCTGGTTCATGCAATTAAAATGTCCTTTTGGACAAGCATCGTGACCGATTTTGGAACAAGGACGACAAGCTAAATTTTTCACTTCAATCGAAATATTATTTTTTATTTCCTTTGAAAAATATGGATACATTCCAAATGCTGGAATGGTGTTGCCCCAAATCGAAATAATCTTTTTTTGAAATGCAGCGGCAATGTGCATCAAACCTGTGTCATGTGTAATAACACAAGTTGATTGCTTTACAATAGATGCCGACTGATTCAAATTGTATTGTCCACAAGTGTTGATAACATGAACGCCAGCTTCTTTAGCAATGCGTTCCCCGATTGTGGTTTCTTCTTTTCCTCCTAATAATACAATGGGTTGATTTATTTTTTTACAAATTTCAATGATTTTTTCTGCTGGCAAACGTTTCGTAGCGTGTGCAGCACCAATCACAAATGCAATGTATTGCTTACTATTTGCATCATTTTTTACATTAAAATTATTATAAATTGAAGAAAATACCGTACTTTTGTCGAAAATTTCGGAAATCGAAACTTCATCTTTGCTTGGAATAAAATAATCTAAGCCTTCAAAATCGTTTTTTATACCCAAATTTGCAACACATTCTAAATACCTTTCAACAATGTGTTTGTTAGGTAAAATATTGATTTTTAAATTGGTAATCAACCATTTATGAATGTTTATTTTGTCAAATGTGTATGATTTTGCTTTCAAAAATCGCTTGACTTGAAGGGAACGTAAATTACCATGTAAGTCAATCACACAATCGTAATTTTCAGCTTGCAGAGCTGTTTTTACCTCATTGATATTTTCCTGAATGGCAAAGATTTTATCAATGTAAATGTTGTTTTGTACAACTGACGTAAAAGATTTTTTAGTCAAAAAATGAATTTCTGCGCCCAATTGTAATTTGGCACAACGAACCACAGGTGTCGTCAAAACGATGTCCCCAATAGAACTGAACCTAATAATTAATATTTTCATAATTGTAACAGCAAAAGTAAAATATTTTTTTGAAATTAAAAAAAGAATTTAATGAACGCAGAATTTAGAGAGCAACTACTTATACTTATTTCTTTGCCAATCTATATGATTGTCATAGGATTAGAACTTTTTTTTAGCCATACGCACGAACTAAAATGGTATTCCATCAAAGAATCCATTGCGAATGTATATCTTACTGTTCTCAATATGATTTGTGATTTGGCGATGCGCTTGATTGCTTTCTATTGCTTGATTTACGCTTACAATCATCGTTTTTTTACCTTAGAAAAAAACGTAGGTTATTGGATAGGTTTAGCCTTGGCAATTGATTTTATGTATTATTGGTTGCATCGTTTGGATCATTCTTCAAGGTTTTTTTGGGCAGTTCACGTAACGCATCATTCCTCGACACACTACAATATTAGTACGGGTTTTCGCTCATCGGTGTTTGAGCCAATTTATCGTTTTTTATTTTATATGCCTATTGCGTTTGCTGGTTTTGATGTTTTAGACATTATTTTTATGCACTCTGCTTTACAGACTTACGGTGTTTTGGTACATACACAAGCGGTCAAAAGATTACCACATTGGATGGAATGGTTTTTGGTTTCGCCAGCGCATCATCGTGTACACCACGGCTCAAACATAGAATATTTGGATAGAAATATGGCAATGACTTTTATTATTTGGGACAGAATGTTTGGTACTTTTCAAGACGAATTGGACGAAATTCCAGTAGAATATGGCTTGACGAGCAATCCAGACGATAGAGGTCTTGTTAATATTGTTTTCCACGAATGGAAGACAATTGTTGGAGATTTTTTGCAAAAAAACATTAGTTTAAAAACACGTTTTAATTATGTTTTCAAAGCACCAGGCTGGAGTCACGATGGTTCACGTATGACTTCTGACCAAATGCGAGAAGCTCGAAAAAATGGTTTGTTGTAAGCGTTTTCAACTATATTTAGCATTGCAAAAAAAATCAAAGATTTTATTATTCACCACGGAAAAACGGAGGTCACGGAGGCAAAAAAATTAGCCGAAGGCTAATTTTTTTTCAAACTCTGTGTTCTCCGTTTCTCCGTGGTAAAAAATGCAAAAGTGGTAAATAGCTGTAAACATTTTCAATAATGTCAGTTATTTTAGCCCAACGACTTGGTTCGGCTAAAATCTTCCATAACTCATCACTCTTTTATCACTTTCAAACTCAAATCAAGGCTTTTTGCGGAATGTGTTAATGCGCCCGACGAGATAAAATCAACGCCTGTTTCAGCAATTGCCCTCACTCGCTCTAAGGTAACATTTCCAGAGGCTTCCACTTCTATTTTTTTATTGACGATTTTGACGGCTTCTGCCATCATTTCCAAAGGCATATTGTCGAGCATTGCACGTTCTACACCACCAACTTCGAGTACCGTTCTCAGTTCATCGAGTGTACGGACTTCTACCGTAGTTTCGAGTGTAATGTTGTTTTCCTTTTTGTACTTTGCAATGCTTTCAATCGCTTGTTTGATGCCGCCACAAGCGTCAATATGGTTGTCTTTTGGCATAAATCTATCGTATAAACCATCACGATAATTATAACAACCGCCAATGCGCACCGCCCATTTTTCTATCATTCTAAAAAGGGGTGTGGTCTTACGGGTATCCAGAATTTTGACAGGAAGACCTTTTACAGCTTCTGAAAACTGCATACTTAATGTTGCAATACCTGACATTCTTTGCATGGAGTTCAGTACCAAACGCTCCGCTTGCAACAAAGCCCTTGTGTTACATTCTACAATGAAAGCGATGTCGCCATATTTTATCGCTGCACCATCTTTTTTAAAAATCTGAATGGTATAAGTTGGGTCACAAAAGGCGAAAATATGTTTTGCCAATTCTACACCAGCCAAAATACCATCGGCTTTGCACAGAAGTTTTGCTTTGCTACGGGATTCCGCAGAAATACAAGCCAAAGAGCTTACATCACCTGTTTGCACGTCTTCAAACAAAGCCATTTTGATGAACTTTTTTAGTTCTCGCTTGCTTATTTTAGTTTTTGCCATAAAAAATTATTGGGTTAAAAATATTTTTCCATTCCACCATTCTTTCTCGATGATGGCATCGTTTTTTTCATAAAATTTAACTGCTGGTTCGTTCCAATCCAATACTTGCCATTTTACAAGCGTTGCGCCTTTTTCTTTTGCAACATTGAGGTAAGCATCAAACAGCAACTGCCCAACGCCAAAGCGACGAGCCGATTCCCTGACCACAAAATCTTCAAGGTACAACATTCGTCCTTTCCAAGTGGAATATGCCATGTAATACAATGCCATTCCTATAATTTCGCCTTCTTTTTCAGCAACAATAGCTTCAAAAATCCCGGCATTGAAATCTTTTTCGTAAATTTCTACCGAAGTAATAACCGCTTCGGGAGCTTTTTCGTACAACGCCAACTCTTCTACCAAGGAAAAAATCACTGGAATATCAGATAGCGTTGCTTGTCTTATTTTTATCATACTCATATTTTTTTAGTGAACAACGTACAATTAACAATTAACAATATTACTCACTGTCCACTGTTCGTTGTTAATTGTTCACTGTCCACTGTTCACTGTTTAAAAATCTTCTAAAATTCTGCCAGCGTTTCTGCCAACATTGTCTTGTACATCTGTTGGGTCAAAACCATCATTTGTCCATTGGTTTCTGCTGTTGCGGTAGAGTTTTGTTTTCCAATTTTTATCAGAAATTTCACCTCTTGCATTAGAGTGCAATATACGCATATTACCAGAACCATCGCCATCCCAAAACAAAAATTTGATGTTGGTTTGTTTCGTGATTGGAAAATCATTGTAAGACCAAACTTCGTAAGCTGAGGCATCGGGGCTACTTGTTTGGGTTGTAATGTCATCAGGACGACCATATTTCATAAAAACATAACCTCTATCTGTTTCAAAACCATAACCAAAACCTGAGCGATACGTTCTATCAATCGCTCTTGCCACTTTCATGTAATCGTTGTAGGCTTTTTCGGGATTGTTGGGATTTCGACCAGCCCAAAAACGAAATAAATGCAGACGCATTGCTGATGCTTCGTTGGCTTTTATGACTTCATTCAAGATTTTGCTTTCGTCACCATTTATTTTACAAGCGATGGCTTTCAAAGCATAACGCAAGGTATCAGTATTGAGTTTTTCTACAAATTCTTCTTTGAGCGATTCGTGGTCAATACCATCTTTGACCATATTGAGATAAGGATTGCTTCGTTGAAAATTAATTGTTTTTTTCGACAACAATTCCTTGTTTTGGTTTCTAACTTCGACACTAAAAATATAGTTGCCCGAAGGAATTTTTGTAATGTCAAACTGGTTAAAAACAACATTGAGTGATTTTGGTCGCAAAGACTTGTATTGCGTAAAAATTGGCAAACCGTTTTGACCAGAACGCTCATCATAAATAGCATACGTTGTTGTCAGTTCTTGGTTTTGTGATTTATCCGTATTGTAGATTTCATTGTAAAAAACCAATCGTTCAGCATTTTTATCATAAAAATCAAAAGGCAAAGTTTGAAAAATATAACCATTTTTTGCTAAAGGAGAATTTAGCGAATCCAAGTAAAAATTTTTAATCAACTGAATGTCAGATTGATAGGTATTATTTTTATCAAAAAAAACATTTATTTTTTGACTAAACGTTTTTTTACTCAATGGCTTATTCACATCTGAAATAATTACTTCCATATCATAAGCACCTTGCTCTAAAGCATAACGCTTGATGTCAAAAAAATCTTTTGGCCCAGCGACTACGGGTCCTTCTAAAATATATTTGTCAAACTGTATAATTTTTTCATTTTGCTTAAAAAGTACTACGATTTCGGCAGCAGCTTGCCAATGAAACGTATCTTCTAGCATTTTATATTGCAAAGTTTTTCCTACAAAATGAAATTGCAACTCGGCATAAGGTTTACTTGTAGCATCAAAAGTAGCAATAGAAATAGAAGCATCTAATGCAAAGACATTGGTGCTAAAAAAGGAGAGCAAAATGGCATAAAAAAGAGTTTTCATGTTTTAAATATTTTATTTTTGTTAAAAAATAGCTAAAAATATTTGAAATGCAAAGATACAAAAGTATGATTACAAAAACAATATTCATATAACACAAGAATATGACAATTCTCAAAGAACCTTTTTGACTACAAGAATGTTTTCTATTTTTGATAAAAATTAATTATAAATGACAAACAAAGTTGCTGTTTTTCGCAGAGAACATTTTAATGCGGCACATCGCTTGCACAATCCTAACTGGTCGGACGAAAAAAACCTTCAAATTTTTGGCAAATGCAATAATCCAAGTTTTCATGGTCATAACTACGACCTCACAGTTAAAGTAACTGGCGAACTTGACCCAGAAACGGGCTATGTTATTGACACGAAGGAACTAAGCGACCTGATAAAGGGTTATGTACTTGATCGCTTTGACCACAAAAACTTAAACATTGACACTGTTGAGTTTCAAACACTCAACCCGACGGCTGAAAACATAGCTATTGTCATTTTCAACATCTTAAGACCTCTCATAAAAGACAGTCTTGACTTAAAAATTAAATTGTATGAAACTGAACGGAACTTCGTCGAATACCCTGGTTAATGACCACGAACTCGCCGATGCTATTGGTGAAAACCATAGCTTCAAATCCCTTGAAACGCCAATTCGTAAAGATGCTTTTATGCTATCAGACGAAAAGAAAATTGACCTTATTTCTTCTCATTTCCATGAGATTATGCACATTTTAGGATTGGACATGGACGACGAAAGTCTGAAAGGAACGCCTTATCGTGTTGCAAAAATGTATGTAAATGAAGTGTTTAGCGGTTTGAAAGAAGAAAATAAACCTACTCCAACCATGTTTGAGAACCATTATGGTTACGAGCAAATGTTGGTCGAGAGGGATATTTCTTTCTATTCTACTTGCGAACACCACTTTGTGTCTATCTTTGGAAAAGCCCATGTTGCTTACTTTGCGACGGGCAACGTTATTGGTCTTTCAAAACTCAATAGAATTGTTCAATACTACGCTCGCCGTCCGCAAGTACAAGAGCGTCTGACAGAACAAATTGCGAATGAACTTAAAAAGATTTTAGAAACAGAAGATGTGGCTGTTGTGATGGATGCCAATCACCTTTGTGTAGCATCACGAGGTGTCAAAGACATATCGAGTAGTACTGTAACCGCAAGTTATCATGGCAAATTCAAAGATGCCAGTACCCGTAGCGAGCTACTAAAACATATTTATTCTCGCTAAAAACTTTGTAATCAAAGAATAAAATGTATATTTGCCTTATAAATAAAAATTAGAAAGCAGATATACCTAACCCAAATAGGGCTGCAATGTTATTTTGCAGCCCTATTTTTTTCAAAATGAAAAATTTATGATAAAAGCATTACGAAATACTTACAACGCTAATTTTTCGCAAGAAAAATACAATTTTTTTTTAGAAAATATCAAAGAAGATATTGGACATGAAGTAAAATTCCGTGTTTCGGAATCGCCCGTTTTTGTGGATAAGGCTTTTAAAGAAAAATTATTGCAAGGCTGCGAAGATGTTTTTAGAACCATTTTGAGTCCTGATTTTAAGGAAAAAACCAGTGGTTCGCTTTCTTATAAAGTACCAAATGAAAATGGACATAGCCATTTTATGCAAGTGGACTTTGGTGTTTGCATGAATGAAAAAGGCGAACTAGAACCACAACTCATTGAAATTCAAGGATTTCCATCTTTGTATAATTTTCAAGCATCTTTGGCAGTAGCTTATCGAAAGGCATTTTCTATTCCAGCAACGTTTAGTACTTTTTTTAACGGTTATACGACTTCGAGTTATATCGAATTATTGCGAGAAGTAATTGTTGGGAATTGCCATCCGAAAAATGTTATTTTATTGGAAATAGAACCCGAAAAACAAGGCACTGCGATTGATTTTTGGGCTTGTGAAAAACAGCTGGGTATCAAAATCTTATGTTTTACCAAACTCAAAAAAGAAGGCAAAAATCTTTTTTATTTTAATGAAAAAAATGAAAAAATTGAGGTCAAACGCATTTACAATCGAGTAATTTTTGACGAATTAGAAAAAAGAACTGACCTCAAAACCGAGTTTAATTTTAGCGACGATGTCAATGTTGAATGGGTCGGGCATCCGAATTGGTTTTTTAGAATAAGCAAATATACATTGCCTTTTTTTGATTCGCCTTATGCGCCAAAAAGTTATTTTTTAAGCGATTTGAAAGAAATTCCAAGCGATTTGGAGAATTATGTCCTCAAACCACTTTTTTCTTTTGCAGGAATGGGTGTCAAAATCAACGTCACGTTAGCAGATATTGAAGCCATTGAAGACAAAGAAAATTATATTTTACAAAAAAAAGTCAATTATCACCCCATTATAGAAACACCTTCTGGCCCTGCCAAAATCGAAATCCGTATGATGGTAGTTTGGAAAGATGGCGAAGATAAACCAATTGTTGTCAATAATATATGTCGTATGAGCAAAGGCGAAATGGTCGGCGTACGTTACAACAAAGACAAAGATTGGGTTGGCGGAACAGTTTGTTTTTTTGAATAATGATAGAAGTAAAAAAAATTACACAACTAACAGGTCACAATGGAGCTGTTTATGCACTGAACGAAGGCGAAGCAAAGCATTTTGTATTGAGTGCAGCTGGTGACGGCTGGGTGGTGCAATGGGATTTGGCAAAACCTGAGGTAGGAAGATTGATTGCCAAAGCGGATAAAAACATTTATGCCATGTGCTATGTTTTGCGTCCTTTTCCATTGCTGATTCTGGGCGATATGGACGGTGGCATACATTGGATTCCTGTCAAAAACCCAACAGCACAAACCAATATTTCAAAACATAAAAATGGTATTTTTGATATACAAAATATTGACAATCAAATCATTAGCATTGGAGGTGATGGGTTTTTAGTGCGTTGGAATATTGAAAAACAAAGGGCTGTTGATAGTATTCAGTTGTCGAATCAAAGTTTGCGTTGTATGGCTTTTTGTCCTCAAAGAAACGAAATTGCGATAGGCAGTAGCGATAGAAATATTTATATTTTAGATGCCGAAACTTTGAATTTGAAAACTTGTATCGAAAGCGCACACCAAAACTCTGTCTTTTCTTTACAATATTCTCCTGACGGAAAAAAATTGTTGAGTGGCGGACGTGATGCTTTGTTGAGAGTTTGGGACATTGAAAAAAACTTTGAAATGCTCATTTCTCAACCAGCGCATTTATATACCATTAATAAAATTGTTTTTCACCAAGAAAAAAGTATTTTTGCAACCGCAAGTAGAGATAAAACCATAAAAATCTGGAATGCTGAAACTTTTGAACTTTTAAAAGTGATTGATACCATAAAATTCGGCTGTCACATCAACTCTGTCAATAGTCTTTACTGGTCACCTTACAATAATTGGCTGATTTCAGGAAGCGATGACAAAAGTTTAATGATTTGGGATGTTAATAGCCTCTCCTAAATCCTCTCCTGAGGAGAGGACTTACAAACGTTTCATTACCAGTAATATATACTTTATAAAACAACAAAATTATTACTTAATCTCTCACTTTTATATTATTATTGCAAATCTAATGCACATTTAAGTCCTTCCCTCAGGGAAGGATTTAGGATGGGCTTAAAACTTAAACAAAATGAATCAAGTAAACGCATCAAAACTCTTTACGGCAAGTTGTTTTGCCTTAATTACAACCTCTATGTCCTTTGCCATTCGTGCAGGAATCCTTGCCAAATTGGGCATTGATTTCGGACTTACCAACGAAGAATTGGGTTATATTAATTCCATGGCTTTTCTTGGTTTTCCAATCGCAACAATGATTGGCGGACCAATTTACAACGCTATCGGACCTAAAAAAATTATGTGGATGGCGTTTATATGCCATTTATTGGGTATTCTATTGACTATTTTCGCAGGAGGTTTTTGGACACTACTGATTTCCACGTTCTTTGTTGGTTTTGCCAATGGAACAGTCGAAGCCGCTTGTAATCCGATGATTGCCGACCTTTATCCAACAAATAAAACAACCATGTTGAATAAATTTCACGTTTGGTTTCCTGGCGGTATCGTTTTGGGTAGCTTGATTTCACAAGCCATGACTTATATGAACATGGGCTGGCAGTTACAGATTGCTGTAATGTTAATTCCTACGGTGATTTATGGTTATTTGATTATGGGACAAGAATTTCCAAAATCTGAAAACATCGAAGGTTCTACTGAGAAGAATTTTAGCGCATTGCTTTCTCCTTTGTACTTGATTATGGCATTTTGCATGACTTTGACGGCTACTACGGAATTAAATACACAGCAATGGGTTGAAAAATTATTAGGACAAGCTGGTGCGCAACCAATGTTGATTTTGGCGTTGGTGACTGGTTTGATGGCAGTAGGTCGTTATTTTGCAGGGCCTGTGATTCACCGTTTAAATCCTTTGGGCGTATTGTTGGGTTCAGCGATTTTTGCAACAATTGGTATTTATATGATGAGCCAAGCCGAAGGCGCAATGACTTATGTTGCCGCTGTGTTTTTTGCCATCGGTGTATGCTATTTCTGGCCAACTATGATTGGTTTTGTGGCAGAATATTTACCCAAAACGGGCGCATTGGGAATGTCGTTGATGGGTGGTGCAGGAATGTTTGCAGTATCACTTTGGCAACCGATTACGGGTCGTTGGTTGGACTCTGCAAAAGCAAATGCGATTGCGAGTGGTTTAGATGAAAATGCAGCAAACTTAGCAGCTGGACAATCTACGCTAAGTTATATCACCATTTTTCCTTTGATTTTGATACTTATTTTTGGTGCATTGTACATGAATAGAGCAAAAATTATGCAAAAGGCGTAAAACAAATTGAAATTAAATTTTTATAAAAATGATAATAGTACAAGATATTTTAGTGAGCGATGAAATCGTGGAAGAACAGTTTTTATGCAACTTAACCGCTTGTAAAGGTGCTTGTTGTTGGGAAGGCGAGGCTGGTGCGCCCGTCGCAAAAGACGAGGTGGATATTTTAGATAAGATTTACAACGATGTAAAACCTTTTCTTTTGCCAGAAGGCATAAAAGCCATCGAAGCCCAAGGTCGTTATGTTTATGATGAAGATTGGGATAGTTTTGAAACGACTTTAATCAATGACGGGGCGTGTGCTTACATGACCTACGATGAGTTGGGTATTGCCAAATGCGGTATCGAACAAGCGTGGAAAGCAGGCGCAACTGATTTTCGCAAACCTGTATCTTGTCAGTTGTATCCCATTCGTGTAGATAAAAACGAAGAAACAGGTTTTGAAGCGATTAATTATCACCGCTGGGAAATCTGTAGTGCCGCTTGTGAATCAGGAAAAAAAGCAAAACTTCCTGTATATCAGTTCTTAAAAGATGCGCTGATTCGCAAATATGGCGAAGATTTTTATGAAGAATTAGATGCCGCAGCGGAATACATGAAAGGGAGGAAATAAGATATTAAGATATTAGATATTGCAAATAATTGGTATTCAATGCTTTGCATAAATTCAAAATATTGAATACTACTTTTCGATTTGGATATTAAGGTATTTTCAATATCTTAATATCCAATATCCAGAGTATCTATTGTGTATTCATTTATTTTTTCAAAAGCGAATAAAATTCTTCTACACTTTCTACTGGTCTTTGACAAGCATAATTCTGACAAAGATAAATATAGCCTTCTGCTTTTCCCTCCAATAATGGGAATGTTTCGTCCTCTTCTTTTGACGCTACAAAAATAGCGTTGGGAAAATAATTGCTTTGAATAGCCAAAGTTTTGTCAAAAGCATCTGTGCCAACAACAGAGATTTCTTGAAAACCTTTTCCTGCCATCAACATCGCCAAAGCATAACGGGCAAAAGATGTTGGGTAACGTTTTACGCTTTTTGAAATGGTCATTAATAATTTTTCTGCAATTTCTGACCAATGATTTTCATCAAAAATAATTGACAAACGCTGTAAATTGTGCGCCATTGTGGAATTTCCAGCAGGCGTTGCATTGTCATACAATTCCTTACGACGAACCACCAAATCTTTTTGTGACGCAGCCGCAAAATAAAACAAAGCACTTTCCTCATCATAAAAATCTTCTATGACCAATTCTGCCAATTCTTTTGCCTTTTTTAAATATTTTTTATCAAACGAAATTTCATAAACATCTAAGAGTGCTGCGATTAAAAAAGCATAATCTTCTACATTTGCTTCATATTTTGCAACGTTATTTTTATACGTTCTAAAAAAACGAGGATTGTCTTTTTGTGCAAATTTTTCTAATAAAAAATCCAATTGTTCAATGGCAATTGTTTGATAATCAGTAGTTTGGAGTGCTGTATAAGCGTGTGTGTATGCGGAACACATCAAGGCGTTCCAATCCAATAGAATCTTATCATCTAAGCCAGGTCGGATTCGTATTGAGCGCACTGCAAATAATTTTTCCTTGGCAGTTTTAATTTTTTCTCTTAAAAATTCTTCTTGAATGTTATTTTTTTGAGCAAAAACATCAAAATCAATGGCTCGCCATAAGATGTTTTGTTCCGCCCAATTCCCATATTCACTGACATCATAAAAACTACAAAACAAAGCACTGTCTTCTTGTAAAATTTCGTCAATTTCGTTTTTTTGCCAAACATAAAATTTACCTTCTACTCCTTCCGAATCAGCATCAAGCGCACTGTAAAAACCACCATCTGGCGCAGTCATTTCTTTTTTTATAAAATCCAATGTTTCAACAATCGTATCAGCATACAAACGTTTTTTCGTAACCTTATATGTTTTTGATAAAACGCTGATTAAGAGTGCATTGTCATACAACATTTTTTCAAAATGCGGCACTAACCAAGCTCTATCGGTTGCATAACGGGCGAATCCGCCAAACAGTTGGTCGTAAATTCCACCACAACACATCTTATCCAAAGATAATTCAACTTGCGCTAAGGCTTCTTTTTCACCTGTAAAATGGTGATATGCCAAAAGAAATTCCAAATTCATTGTTCCTGGGAATTTTGGCGCACCACCAAAACCGCCTTCAATATCATCAAAACGTTCTTTTATATTTTTAAAAACAGTAGAAAAAAGCTCCGTAGAAAAAAAAGCACCTTCGTTGGATAAATCGTTGAGATTCGTCAGCATATTAGCATCTGTTTTTCCAATATAACCCAACAATTGTTTGGCTTGTTTTTCTACAACATCTGGTTGTTCTTGAAACGCTTTTCGGATATTTGCCAACATTTGTATCCAAGAAGGGCGATTATGCATCGGCTGTGGCGGATAATATGTTCCACCAAAAAACGGGCGACCATCAGGCAGCAAAAAACAATTCAGCGGCCAGCCACCGCTGCCACTCAACACTTGGACCGCTTCCATATAGATATGGTCAATATCTGGGCGTTCTTCTCTATCTACTTTAATACAAACAAAATGCTCATTCATATAGGCAGCCGTTGGCTCATGCTCGAAGGATTCACGCTCCATCACATGACACCAATGGCAAGTAGAGTAGCCAATACTTACCAAAATTGGCTTATTTTCGGCTCTTGCTTTGGCGAATGCCTCATTGCCCCAAGCGTACCACTCTACTGGATTGTGTGCGTGCTGGAGTAAATAAGGGCTGGTTTCGTGAATGAGTTGGTTCATATTTTTCAATTTTCGGCAAAGGTAAGTAAAAGTAAAAATGTAAAAGACTAAAGTCAAAATATAAAAATTATACTAATCCGTAATCCATACGAATAAATTGTGGCATTGATTTTTTTACAATCAAATGTAGAAATTATTGGCTCAAAAAGTCAAAAAAACTTACTTTTGCACGTTTTTTTAAATTCAAAAATATTTTTATAAAAAATGAACAATTTACAAGCAATTATTGAAAAAGCATGGGAGGACCGTAGCTTATTGAACGATACAACGACGCAAGAGGCAATCCGTGCAGTTATCGAACTTTTGGACAAAGGAGAGCTGCGTGTAGCTGAACCTCTTGGCGATAGCAAATGGAAAGCCAACGAATGGGTAAAAAAAGCTGTAGTCATGTATTTTCCAATTCAACAAATGAGTACCATCGAAGTTGGTCCATTTGAATTTCACGACAAAATTCCTTTGAAAAAAGATTACGCTGCGCAAGGTGTAAGGGTTGTGCCGCAAGCGGTGGCTCGCCATGGTTCATACATGGAAAAAGGCGTTATTTTGATGCCAAGTTATGTGAATATTGGTGCTTTTGTAGGCAGCGGAACGATGGTGGACACTTGGGCGACGGTTGGTTCTTGCGCTCAGATTGGTCGCAATGTGCATTTGAGTGGCGGCGTAGGTATCGGAGGCGTTTTAGAGCCTTTGCAAGCGACACCTACCATTATCGAAGACGATTGTTTTATTGGTTCTCGTTGTATTATTGTAGAAGGTGTTGTTGTTGAGCGTGAATGTGTCTTGGGCGCAAACGTTTGTATTACGCAATCTACACACATCATTGATGTTACGGGCGAAACGCCTGTTCGTTATAAAGGTCGTGTTCCAGCCCGTTCTGTTGTCATTCCAGGAAGTTATGCAAAACAATTTCCAGCGGGAGAATTTCAAGTAAATTGTGCGCTTATCATTGGAAAAAGAACTGAAAGTACGGACAAAAAAACCTCTTTGAATAGTGCTTTACGTGATTTTGGTGTAGCAGTGTAATGTTTATGGATAAAAATGGAATGGGGTATTGTTTGCTTGCTTCATTCCATTTTTTTGCAGAGCAATAGTAATGTCTAAAAAGACAGTTATAAAATTTTCTAATCTATTGATAATCAAGATACTAATTACTTTTAGACATTTACATTTTATATTTCACTAAGTACATTGTTTTTTTAGTTATTTAATGTTTGCTATTGTTTGAAATGGTTCTAACTAATTGAAAACCAAAGCAATACTACAATTACAAACTTTTAGAACAATGTACTAAGTAATTGGGTTAAAAATTATTTATTCATAAAAAACTTGTAACAATGCTTAATAAAAAAATGATGTTTGCTTTTGTGTTTTTACTAATCTTACAATGTTTAGAAGCACAAAACTTAGAAAAAGGAGTTATAAAATTTAAAAGCTCTATTGCTTTATCTCCTAATGCAAAGAGTGAATTTATACAATTTTTAGATTCTGCTTTCATAAAAACGATTGAAATGGTAACTTTAGATGGGATGCCAAAAGAAGAAATAGACGCTTTAACAAAAGAATTTGAAGTTGGTAAACAAGAAACAGCTAAAAATTTTGAAAAAGATTTTTTAGAGAAAAATAAAGCCAGCCCTTCCTATAGAATCCTATTTAGTCAAGAGGAGGTATTAAGAGAAAAGTTTGATTTTGAAAATAATAAAGTCAAACATGAAAAAATTTATGCTGATGGGCGTATTGTATCTTATGATTTTTGGACAAATAAAGATAAAATTACTTATTTAAGCGAAACCAATCTGCACGTTATTCCAAGTCCAATAAGCATAGAAGTTGATAAAAATGATAGAAAGGTCATTTTAAATCATAATTGCTACAAAATAAAAGTGACTGAACAGCTACCATTTAACGATCTTGAAGATGAAGAACAGCAGAAGATGGAGCAAATCCTCAAGGGTTACAACATTTACGAAATGTATGTAGCAGAAGATATTAAACTTTTCGCTCACGCTATAATGGATAATGCCAATCCGTTGGGTGCGTATTTTCCTCTCGAAATTGTAGAATATATGAATTTTGTGCCAAGTGTTAAGACAATTACCATCGCAACTTCTATTGAGTGATGTTTTGAGGCGGAGCATCAGCGAGTAAAATTATTTCAAAAAGCCATTAACAAAACAATTGTTAATGGCTTTTATATTTGTAAGTACTTGGGCTAAAATTACTTATTTATAAATTTTTACCAACTGTAAATCATATTTTTTGTTCAAATAGGCGGCTTGCCTGTCCGTAATGAAAAAAATATTTCGTTTAAAGACTTTATTCATATAAATTTTGTGCGGCGTATTTTCTTTCTCACAAATTTCCATTAAAGTAGCGAATGCAACCTCACATTCATCGTCAGAATCGTTGTATTCAAAATGGTATTTCCCTTTTTCTGTTTCAATTTCAAGGAGTTTTTTATTCTTCAATTTTGTTATGTCTATGACTAAATTCTTGATTACAAGTTCATTGTTTAAGTGTTGCTTGACAATTTTATTCAAAAATTGTTCATAATTTTTAGGATAACTATCCATGTTTGAAAAATTAATACTCATGCAAACAGATGCACTTTCAGTAAACAATAAATTGGGGACTGCGCTAATTACATTATATCCTCCTGCAATGAGTATGGGCATAACTTTTAGCTTAAAATCTTTTAATTCGGTAGGAGTAAGTTTTTCAAAGAAGCCCAAACTCTCCGCCTCACGTAATATTTTATACTTATTAGCCGTAGTAACTACATCGTCAAAAATATTTAAACCTTTGGGGTTAATCGTCCTACCGTCAGGAAGCCAATAATTGAAATTCGTAGCTCCATCTTTTTCTAAATTCCATACTCCAGACTGACTAAGCCTATTGGTAGGAATAATACGCCCCAAATGTCGCTCATAATCGTTGTACATAATATTTTTGACATCATCGGCAATATTAAATACAACTGGATGAAAAGGCAATTTTGCATCAGCAGTCACTTGAAATAGGATAGTGTTAAAAACATCGCTCAACTTTCAATAATAAAAGTCAAATTTTTAGGCAGCATGAGGTATTCATACGCAGAAAGATAGTGCATCGCATTGAGTAAATCAGCGGGATTAATGTGTCCATTACGGAATAAAATTTCAATTTGATTTTTTACATCTTCACTAATTACTTGGTATTGCGAGATTTTTTGTATCAACCAAGTACAAGTATCGCTAAGGTTAATTGTTTTTGTTTTTGCTAAAAAATTTACCTCATAATTTGATAATAACTCTCCCTTGTCTTTCTTGCTTTTGAGTTGCTGTACATCCAACTGTTTTACAGCCATTTCATCGTATCTATTAAACGAGTGTTCTATAATTTTCTCTATAGCTTTTAAGCGAAGATATGGTAAGTTAAGATCTTTTGTTTCCCATGATACATTTTTTTTAATCAAATCCATGTTTTCCAATTGTTTTACAATGGCAGCAGTATTTTGCGCCCAAAGATGATTGACGTTCAATAGAAAAAACATAATAATTATTTTTTGATACATACGCTAAAATTTTATCACAAAAATACTAAGAATCTTGAAATATTAAGCAAACACAACGGATATTGTTGATTATGAGGTGTACAATTGCTTGATGTTCAATATTTTGAGATAGGTTTTATTTTCCCTACCACGGAAAATAAAACCTATCTCAAAATATCGTGAATAAACACTGTCAAACAGAATTTGACAGGTACATAAAGCCAAAATCTCTACGGTGTTAAACAGTTACAGTTTTTTAATAATTACAAGTAATTTCAAATGTCTATTTATAACATTTTACCTACTCGCCACATTTTTGCTTGGTAGTAGTCTGATTTTGATATTTTTATACCAAACTTTATCGCCATGGTCTTGTAAGGCAATGTGACCTTTTCGAGCAGTGCCAAAATCTTTGCTTAGTCCAGGGAATTTACTCTTGGCAACAAGTGCGTCCCATTCTTTTGTACCAAGCTGATAATCAACAACTTTTACACCATTCAGCCAATGTTCTACGTGTCCGTTATCCATTTTCAAAATGGCATGATTCCATTCGCCAGCTGATTTGACCGTTTCGTATTTGCATTTTATCAAATCATATAAATCGCCAGCTCGGTGCTTTTCAATACGGGCGTCTGGGTGACAAGCATTGTCTAAGACTTGCATTTCTGGTCCAGTTTGCCAAACGTAATTGTACTTGTCACTTTCTACAACATTGTATATAATACCAGAATTACCGCAGTTTCCGATTTTCCAATCTATCGAAAATTCATAATTTTCATATTCATTGTTAGTAATAATATCGCCACCATCAGCAGCTTGCCAATGCCCTGTTGGATTTTTGACAGCGTTCAAATGTATGGCGTTGTCTTGAATAATCCAACCTGAGCCGATGGTATTTTTTTTGAAATTACGGAAATTACTCAAACTTTGACCATCAAAAAGCGATTGCCAACCTTGTTGTTTTTCCCATTCACTCAATGTATTGTCTGCCAAAAGTGTATGAGGAATGACTTGACCAAAGTTGTTTTCTGGAATATTGTTCATCGTGTACCAGCCTTCTGTTACCCAAAGTGGATGATTCTGTTCGCTGACAAATTTATTTTTCAAACGAACATACACGACATGACCAGCTTTCATACCTTTTAATTCTAAAAATACTTTTTTTCTATCCTGAGAAACACTTGCGGAAGAAACTTCTAAGTTTTCATCGTCCATTTTAGGACCACCGTATTCTGCGGTTGGTTTATACCACCATTGTTTGACGAGGTAATCTTTTGGATTCCAACCTTCTTCAGGTTTTAGCGGTTCTGTCAATTCTATTTCTACACCATTTGTTTTGGAACGAATCGCCAACATTTCAAAAGTAGATTTTCCATTGTATTTTAGGCGTTGCAAACCAAACCATTGTTTGCCTGTTTGTCCCCAATTGCCAGGCGCACCAATTTGACCTACATATAGAGTATTGTCTGGGCCCCAACAAAGGCGATTGACACCAGCTTCCAAACCTTGTGCAAATTCAAAAACACAACCTTGATAATCGCCATTTATTTTTTCTACAAAAACCCTTTTCACGCCACCGTGCGTCACTTCACCGTGAATCATTTGCCCAGAATAAGGACTTCCATCGTTGATAATGCTTGGCTGACTTGGAGAGTTTCCGATGTCATCTTGCGGCAACCAAACAACAGGATTTTGTTCTTTCAAATTCCACGTTCCTGCGCTGTCCACGGAATGAGAACCGTAAAAAGCTCCTTCTTTTACATGGACAATTTTACTTGCAGGCAGCCAATCGCCTTGGTTGTCCGCAACAAAAAGTTCCCCATCAACACCGATACCTACGCCATTCGGTGTGCGCAGTCCTTTTGCAATAAAAGTACATTCGCCTGTATTTGGATTGATTTTGACGACTTTTCCACGGTCAGGAATTTGCGGACGAGTGCTTGCACCTCCAGGATTTATGGCTGTTGCCAAAGTTGCATAGAAAAATCCATCTTTATACACCAATCCAAAAGCAAACTCGTGAAAATTACCAGATACTCGCCAACCATTGGCTACAGTTCTATATTCATCTGCAATATCATCGCCATTGTGGTCAATGATTTCAGTCAATTCTTGTTTTTGAAGGACAAAAATTCTATCATTTTCAATCACTTTTACGCCCAAAGGCTCTGCAAAACCATTGGCAATACATTTGGCTTTCATTTTTCGGCTTTCCTTGTGTTTCAAACCGCTTACTCTATAAACAGAACCTGCTGGATCCCAAGTACTGACAATCATTTCGCCGTTTTTCAAAAAATCCATACCGCCTACTTTTGGTGTAAAATCATCAGGTCGAGCTTGTGACAAATCGTAACTTGGATGCGCTTCGATTGGTGTAGAACCATCGCCAGGAATCAATGCGCCACGAGATAAGGCAATTGGTTCTCCTTGATTGTTGGCAGCATCACTTTCTTTGTGACCAAGAGCCGTTGTCGGAACAGTTTCAAATTCCCAATCTGGCGAAGCCCATTGTAACACAAAGTTTTTACCGCCACCACCTTGATAGTACTCTAATTTTATAGTATGAACACCAGCTTTGAGTACCATTTCAGCGTCTTTGTATATAGTACCGTGAGGTCCATCATTGTCTGCCATCATTTGACCGTCAATCCAAAGGCGTGAACCGTCATCAGAACCAATACGGAAAACGTAATTGTTGTCTTTTGGTATAATCAAATAACCGCTTGAAATGATACAACTATTATCAGGTAGATTTTTCAAATCGGCTTCGGTTGCTTCAAATATTGGTAAAACACCTGAATAATTGGGCTTTTCATTTTTTATCGCAGGAATTTTTTGCAAATTGCTCATTTGATAAACGTTAAATGATAAACCAGGCAACATATCTTTGTCAGAAACGCTTTTATTTGCTGCAACAAATTTCAAATTTTTATTATCTTCGACAGCTTTTTTGCCTTTTTCACTTGCTTTATCCAATGACATAATATACTCAACCATTTCTCGAATGTCATTTTCGGGCGTTGTCAAGTGGGCAGTCATTGCTGCTTGTCCCCAAACACCATTGCCACCAATTTTTACTTTCTTTGTTAGTTTTGTTACATTATCTTCTGTATTATCATAGCGTTTTGCAATTTCTGTATAACTTGGACCAACGGTATATTTGACTTCGTTGTGGCAAGTTTGACAATCGCTCTTGTCAATGAGCTTAATTCCTGGGTGGACATTATTTCCTTCATCTTCATTTTTAGCCAAAAGATTGTCGTCCCAAGGATTTTCAATAGAAGGTCTTGCAAAATGTGTGTTGAATTTGGTTGTTCCGTTTGATTTTAAAGTCAAAACACCTTCCAAGTCTATGTAATCCGCCGAGCCATATTTTTTCGCAGTATTTTTATTGACTTTCCAATTGCCATTTGTTTTAATGTTATTCACAGAAGCAATAGAGCTAATATTTATTTTCAAACCAACTTCCATATCGCTTGGAACATCGGAAAGGGTAAAATTTCGCTCAAAAACTGTTGAACCAGCTTCGTCAATCGTATATTCAGGGTTTTCAAGGACATGGATTTTTTTTCCACCTGCCAAAGGCAAATCAAACATCAGCGATACTTTCTCATCTTTAAAAATATGCCCTTTGTACTCTGGGAAAATTTCTTTACTTACACCTCCTTGCGTAATAATCCAAGGTTGATGGAAATTATTTTCCATATAACTGTCACCAACTGAAAGTGGTTGAGGGCCATGACTTGTGGTATAAACAGGGCCGTCAAAATTGACAGAACCTTTCCACACCTTGTATAAAGCGCAACTGTCTGTGCGGTACGCCGCCCAAAGGTTTTTGTTGAGCGCAATGGTAATCATACGAGGTTTTTTATCTAAAACAGAACGAAAAACCCAAGGGTCATTCGCTCGGTGGTGTTCTTTTTTTGAACAAGAAAAAAGAGTAAATAATAAAAAGATGGGTAAAATGTAAGTTTTCAACATAAAAATCTGATGTGTTATTTTAGTCATTGTATGAAATTTGGGATAAAAGTAAGAAAACTAATTGATATTTTTATAAGTAGGCGTATAGAAATAAACGTTGTTATTTTGTCGTTGAGAAAAAAGTGATAAATAGCTGACTATAAGGAAGTTATTTATCGCTTTTTGAGCAATCGACT
>JAYWHK010000211.1:0-8336 GCA_043777755.1 Saprospiraceae bacterium | reverse complement strand
TCAATTTTTTATTTTTATAAAAATTATAAAAAAATTATAAAATTTTAGTGTCAAAAAAAATTATGCCTAAAATTTCAAAAACTGGAACATCGAGTATTGAATAAAAAATGTTGCGGCTGTATCGTCCAATTTTCATTTTTTATGCCGACGAAAGCAAATAAAAAGAAAATAGATGAAAAAAATATTAGTTTCATTGTTTATGGTTTTTAGAATTTAAAAATCTTTTTCCTTGTTTTTCTAAGTCCAACATCACACGCCAGTTTTCATAAGAATTGATAAAAGAAACGATGATTGTATTGTCAGCGGCGTTAAATCCAACTTGTGTACGGAAACCTGTCGAAGCACCACCCAAATAATTGCCGCCATCATCGCCATTCGGAAAAACCAGAGAACGGTATTGATTTTGTCCTTCTAAAGCACTTTTGGCTAAGTTTTGTGACAATAAAGTATTGTTTTCGCCACGGCTCGCTTTGATTAAATGGCTTACGAATTTGGCGTAATCTGTCGGTGTTGTCCAAACGCCTCCAAAACCCAATTCTGGAAAAATCATGCGTTTCCCTTCTACTTCATTTCCTTTTTTATCATAGCCAACACTTGCATTTTCGGATTGCTTTTCGTTTAATTCAGCCGTTACGACTGTATTTTTCATGTCTAACGGTTTTAAGATTTCCATTTCAACAATATCAGAAAAGGATTTTTGATAAACATTTTCTAATACCATTTGTGCTGTCAAAGGAGCAAAAATATTAAAAATAGGGTCTTTGTTTTCGCCATTTCCTTGACTGAATTTTGGTGTATTTGTTTTTTTACCAGCAAAAATTTCCTCTAAGTTTGGAATTTTGTCACCTTTAACGTAGCCAAAAGGTTTTTTCTCTCCACTCATTTTTATTTTACCCAACATCAAATCACGAACAGTAAAATTTCCTTCTAACTGTATGGTTTTCAAGTATTTATTCACGGGTTGGTCTAAGTCAATTCGCTTGGTTTCAGCTGCTCGAAGCATCGCAAAAGCCGTCAAAGATTGTCCCATACCGCCGATATGAAAGAGAGTATTGGCATCGACGGGCAACTTTGCGTCCACGTCACGAAAACCCCAAGTCAAAACGGTGTCTATTTTGTCATTGTGTAAAATAATCTGAGATACACCGTGTACAATTTGCTCGCTTGCCATGCGTTCAGCAAAGTTTTGCGTTTTCCCTTCCTTTTCAAAGACAAAGGGTGGCGTTGAAGATGGTTTTTCTACATTCCAAATATCGTTTGTTGTATTTTCAGAAGTCAAATCAAGAGAACGATTGTCACCATTTTCCCATTTTTCATCGCAAACATATTTGTATGCTAATTTGGTGTTTTTGTCAAAATTTACAGTAGCAGTGAAAAATCCATCGTTGTCTGCATCTGTTAAAACAATGTTTTCTTTCCAGCTCAAAGGCGAAACATTGCCACGCAAAGCAACTATACTGTTGGCTTGCTTTTTAGCCTTCCGCATATCTACTTTGAAAGTGATGCTTTGATTGTTTGAAAATGCTGTAAGCGTAGCGATTAAAAGTGTACTAAGAATGATTAATTTTTTCATATTTTAAAAATTTTGGTCTTTAAAAAAACATTGTATTTTGAATTTAAGTTTTGGGTAAAATCAAAAGTTAGTATGAAATTAAAAATGTTTTATCAGAATTGATGATGCAAAGATGGGCTGAATTGAAAAGCTGTGTGCTGCAAAGTATGATTTGCAACGTTTCAAATCATAATTTGAGTCAAAAAGGCTATTTTTTAATAATTTTTTCCAAAAAAAAGCTCAAAAGTTGTACAACTTTTGAGCTTTTTTTGAAATTTTTATAGTCCTAATTTTTTATAGTCCTAATTTTATTTTGGCTGCTTCAAGGGTTTCTTTGGCATTTCCGATGAATACTTCGTCTTCAATTATGATAAAAGGACGTTTTACAAAAGTATATTCTTCTAAAATAAAATCACGGTATTCTTGCTCGGTTAATTGTCTGTCGTGCAAACCTAATGACCTGTATTTCATTGCTTTGCGAGAAAAAAGAGCTTCATAAGAGCCAACTTTTTCAGCCAAAGCGTCAAGCTCCTCAGCACTAATATTTTTATCTTTTATGTTTTGCAATTCAAAATCGCCAGCTTTGTTCAGTTGGACGATAATTTTGCGGCACGTGTCGCAATTGGGAAGATGGTAGATTTTTTTCATAAATATTTTTTACAAAGATAGTCTTTTATTTAAAGGAAATGCACAAATGTTGATTTTTAAACTTTTCTTTTGAAAAAAACTATTTTTGGCTCAGAAATAGTAACTATCTTTGTGATGAGTAGTTGGGCGCAAATAAACAAGGTTATTTTTATCACAACGATAAAATAACCTTGTTTATTTAGATGCGCCTGCTTAAATTCACACTATTTTTTCAACCACATCAATAGTTTTATATGAAAATTGGAATCATTCGAGAGCGAAAAAGTCCTCCTGACAACCGTGTTCCACTCACGCCTCGTCAGTGCCATTATATTTCAGAAATTTATACAGTTGATTTTGTGATAGAGCCTTCGCCAGATCGTTGTTATTCAGATGATGAATATCGTCGAGAAGGCTTGTGCGTCAGTGGTGATTTATCAAAATGTGAAGTTTTGATGGGTGTCAAGGAAGTGCCTATTGAAAATCTTATAGCGGATAAAACTTATTTGTTTTTTTCTCATACTATAAAAAAACAAGTATATAATCGCCCGTTGTTGCAGGCTATTTTGCAAAAAAATATTCGTATGATTGACTATGAAGTTTTGAAAGATGTGCATGGCGCACGTTTGATTGCTTTTGGGCATTATGCAGGCATGGTAGGTGCGCACAATGCGCTTTGGACTTATGGCAAAAAAACGAATACTTTTGAACTTACAAGAGCTTGTGAATCAGTCAATTACGATGCTTTGAAAGCAGAATACAAGCGCACGAAATTTCCCAATATTAAGATTTGTTTGACTGGAAATGGACGTGTTGCTTATGGGGCAATTGAGGTGTTGGACAATATGGGTATTAGAGAAATTTCGCCATCTGATTTTTTAAATAAAACCTTTGATGAGCCTGTTTTTACGCAATTGCACGCCCGTCATTATGTCAAGAATAAGCAAAATTTACCTTTTGTAAAAAACGAATTTTACAATCACCCTGAAAGGTTTGAATCTAATTTTGAGGCGTACACTAAGGTATCGGATATTTTTATCAATGGTATATTTTGGAACAATCAAGCACCGCAGTTTTTTACTTTGGAAGACATGAAAAAAGAAGATTTTAGCATTAAAGTTATCGCTGACGTAACTTGTGATATTGCGCCAATAGCTTCTGTTCCTTCTACTTTTTATGCAACGACGATTGCAGAGCCTGTTTATGGTTATCTTCCTCACAATCAATCTGTTACAGACCCATTTTTACCAGATACAGTAGATGTAATGTCTATTGACAATCTTCCAAATGAGTTGCCTCGTGATGCTTCTGACTTTTTTGGAAAACAATTTATCGAAAATATTTTGCCCGATTTGCTTCACATTGAGCATAGCGGCGTTATACAAGGTGCGTGTATGACCAATAATGGAGCATTAACGCCTGTTTTTGAATATTTAACAGATTATGTAAGGTAGCACGAACTTTAGTTCGTGAGATTTCACGAACTAAAGTTCGTGCTACCTTCAATTGCACAAATTATTTACAATAACTAAAAAATTGCTTTTTTGTGAATGATTTGAGTCTTTTTTGTTATTTTTGTAGCGAAAATTAAAACAGGAACAAGACAATGAGAAAAACACAAATTCGGATTGATTATGATGGCACTTGGAAAATAGTGACAACCAATTTGATAGAAGATTTTATCAAATTTTTTTTACCCAAACTTTATAAAGATGTTGATTTTTCTGTTCCACCAGAGTTTTTAGAGCAAGAACTTTATGAAATGGTTGAGGACGAGAAAATAAAAAATATTTTGGATAAATTGGTAAAATTAAAATTAAAAAATGGGCAAGAAAAATGGATTTTCGTTCATATTGAATTCCAAACAAAGGGTAAAATAAACGAGAGAATGTTTCTTTATTACCGTAGAATATTGGACAAATATGGCAAAGAAATCACAGCAATTGTTATTTATACAGGCAAGTCCATTCCTAAAAACCACGATAGGTACGAGTATGAGAGTTACGGTACAAAAGTGAGTTACCAGTTCAATACGTACCTTGTTGCAAAACAAAAGGAAGAGGTATTGGTTGCGGATTCTAACCCGTTTGCAATAGTGGTTCTGGCTAATTTATTTACATTACAGACATCAGAGGACTTAAGTAAAAGGCTATCTTTCAAAGAAAAAGTATATGAAATCGCACAATCTCGTCAATATTCTATTGACAAAACTACGGAATTATTTATCTTTGTAAAAGATTTGATGCAATTAAGCCCCGATTTGGAAGCGGAATACAACAATTTTATTATAAAACAACAAAAAAGCGAAGATATGCGAACAATTAGTCAAGGCATGAAAGATTTTATGCACCAAGCTTCTATTGAATTTTTTGGACAATCAATCGTTGATACAAGTGCCAAATTACAAGAAGCGCTTAAAGACAAACAAGATGCGCTTAAAGACAAACAAGATGCACTCAAAGACAAACAAGATGCACTCAAAATGCTTGTACATTCTATCTTGAATTTGAAAGAGAAAATGAACCTAAATACAGAGCAAATCGCCTCAATACTTGAGATTGATGAAGAATTTGTCGGCAATGTACTATCCAAATCACAAGATTAGCGTAATATGGAAACTTATGGTAAAGTTTTAATGGTGGCATCACCAATTTTTTTGCTTTTGGTGATTGCCGAAGCATTGATTATTCATTTTAAGGGGAAAACTCAGATGCGCCTGATGGATGTTATTTCGAGTTTGAGTTCTGGTATGACCAATTCCGTCAAAGATGTTCTTGGCTTAAGTGTTTCTATAATTAGTTACCCGTTTTTATTGGAGAAATTTGCTTTTTTCTCCATAGAAAATACATTTTTGACGTATATAATTGTTTTTATTGTCTTAGATTTTAAGGGCTATTGGGTACACCGTTGGTCGCATAAAATCAACTTTTTTTGGAACAAACACGCTATACACCACAGCAGCGAAGATTTCAATTTGGCTTGCGCATTGCGCCAATCGGTGTCTTATTTTGTCAATATTTTTACTTTTTTCTTTATTCCTGCGGCGATACTTGGCGTGCCAGCACAAGTTGTTGCGGTGGTTGCACCATTGCATTTGTTTAGTCAATTTTGGTACCATACGGAACTGATTGGAAAGATGGGATTCATGGAACACATCATTGTCACACCATCGCATCACCGAGTGCATCACGCTGTAAATCAAGAATATATGGATAAAAATTTATCCGAAGTGTTCATTGTTTGGGATAAATTCTTTGGTACTTTTCAAGAGGAATTACCCAATATTCCAACTGTTTATGGCATTTCCCGACCAGCGCAAACGTGGAATCCTATCAAGATAAATTTCCAACATTTGTTCCTTTTGATTGCTGATGCGTGGCGCACTAAAAATGTTGCAGACAAATTCCGAATTTGGTGGAAACCTACGGGTTGGCGACCAGCGGACGTTGAAGCGGCTTATCCAGTATCGAAAATCGAAGATGTTTATTCTTATCAAAAATATGAGCCAAAAACATCGCTTGCGCTGAAAATTTGGTCGCTTTTTCAATTGATTACCCTTTTTGGAATTGTTACGCTTTTTTACGGTACAGTTTCCAAGATTGGTTTTCCAAATATGTTGTATTATGGCGTATTTATTTTTGCCTCAGTGTATAGTTTTACCGAATTGATGGATAAAAACCCAAAGGCTTTGTTGTATGAAATCTTAAAAAATGCTTTTGGTTTGTATTTGGTTTATAGACTTGGTTCTTGGTTTAATATTGACGAATATATGCCTTATGGAACGCATTTGATGCTTACTTATTTTTTAATTTCGACACTTGCGGTTGCCTATTTTGTACTTCGTAGTGGTGATTTTACAACTCAAACCCTTGCGAATAGTTCTCTTAAGAGCAATACTCAATTTTAGTAAAAAACGTAACTATTTGGCATTCAAAAAATCGAAGATTTTTATTCTTCACCACGGAGAAACGGAGGTCACGGAGACAAAAAAATTAGCCGAAGGCTAATTTTTTTCAAACTCTGTGTTCTCCGTTTCTCCGTGGTGCAAAATTACAAAATTGGTAAATAAAAAATTAACCCTATGCTTTCAGAAATTGCAAAAACGGCTATGTTGGGTACGGAAAGAAGTTTTCCTGCGAAGGAAAGTCTTCCTACTTCTATGTATGAACAATATGACCGAATCGTACAAAGTGACTATACAAAAGAAGATAAGTTTTTGAAAATCAGCACTTTATTTTTTCAAATTCATCAAACTTCCGCTAAGTCAGCTATTTTTTTAGAAAAAACAAATACCGCACCTGAGGAGCAAAAACCTTACATCAGTGAGAAAATAAATACGATGTTTTGGACGTATTTGAAAAAAGACAACAAAATAATGTTGCTTTTTGCTTTGAAAATATTTGAAAAAGCGGAAAAAATAGTTCATCCGATTGTCATTCCGCAATTGTTGGATATGGTGTACAGCAAGGTCGAGTGGCGCAATACAGTGGCAAATGTTTGTGGCAATCGAGCGCAATGGTTGGCAGAATTTAATCCAAGATGGAAAAATATTTTAAATCAAGAGGACAATTTGGAGAAAGTTCTTAAAAAGCAAGAAAAAAATAAAAGCGACAAAGCGACAGAAGCGTTTTTGAAGTACTCACAATCAGAGCAATATGCTTTATTTGAAACCTATTCAAAAAGCGATACAGAGTTGTACAATTACTTTAAAATGCTTTTAACAGAGGATTTTATACGTTTTTCAGCTGATTTTTCTTTAAAAATTTGGACGGAATTACAAAAGCGTTACTGCGGTCAGCAACAAAATTTTTATCATTTTTTGGCATTGCATCTTCATTCTTCTCTAAAAATGGAGGTAATGGAACAAACCAATGCTGCGCATCAAAGTACTGGCGTACATCCAAATATTGCCCGTGAAATGTTGGAAATCATGTTGGATAGAGATACAATAGTGCAGGATTGTTAGAATTATATTGTTTTAATGTAAGAACTTAGCCACGTGTAAAATTAAAACAAAGTTTTAATAAAATTAGTGAAATTAGAGAAAATTCGTGTTAAAAAAATACGCTAAGTTGTTACGTTTTAGTAAGAATCCCTTTCCCCATTATCGCCCAAATAAAACGGTAGAATCCAAGTAGCTCTTGCGCCAAAGATAAAATCTTTTCTTTCCGAATCGTCTTTTCTTTTTGTTGCAAAATCCCAATCACGAAGGCTTTTTGTAAAACCTTGATTTGCTTCAAGAGAAAGTATGAAATTGATGCGTCTGTTTTCGCTAAGATATTGATAACCAATAGATTGTGTAAGTGAAAAACCTCCTGTAAGTCTATCATAGCCTTTTTGATAATCACCAGCTACTTGCACAATTGCGCTGCCATCGTCTTGAACTCTGATTTTGTGCTGCATATAACCAGCGCCCAAAGTAATGCGCAGACCAGCTCGACCCGAACTTTTGTGAATTGGAACTAACTTTCCAACATAACCTTGCATTACAAAACCTCTTTCCCTAGGAAAAAGTACGCCCAGTTCCCTGTTATTGCCGTAAATAAAATTTTCAACATTGTACAAATTGGCAATAGGATTATCTTTTACTTTTTTTCCAAAAATATAAGAAAATTCAGTACCTAAAATCCAACGACCTTTGTCCGTCATCAATTCAAGACCTCCGCCCGTACTCGAGTGATTGCCAAAACGAGTAGCTAAATCTTGACCTGGATAGCCCAAGCCGTAGTGCATATTCACCAAAATTGCCAAACCTCGCCCATCTTTTTGTTGAGCAAAAGCCAATTGGCTAAAAAATAGGAGTAAAAATAATATTTTTTTCATGGCAAAAAGTTTAATAGTTCTTAGGATACTAGTGTTTTGAAGGATTTAGGGCAATGTCATTAAACTAAGGAATTTGATTCTAAATGCTTTGCTCAACAACCTAAATCTACTTTCTGATGCCCTTACCCTAAAGGGAACTCAGACAAAAAAAGTAAATTTTTCCAATTTTATCCAATAAAACGATTATTTTTATTGCTAAAAAACAAATAAAACAATTCATTTAGGAGTCATTCCCTTTAGGGCAATGTCATTAAGCTAAGGGAATCTGAATCTATATTTTATAAATAATTGATTTTCAATATTTTAAATATTTTATAAATCTTCAAAATACTGT
>JAYWHK010000210.1:0-8343 GCA_043777755.1 Saprospiraceae bacterium | reverse complement strand
CAGCGAACTCTTTTCAAGGTTTTGATGATTGTAATGTAAAACAATTTTCAAAACATGCAGGATTATGTCCCAATATACGAAAATCTGGTAAAACGGTTCGAGGAGCATCTACAATTACTCGTTCGGGTACACCTGATTTAAGGGCAAAACTTTTTTTACCCGCAATGACCGTTGCAACTCGTATGAAAGATGATAATCCTTTTAGGCAACAATATCTTCGTCTTCGAGAAAATGGAAAATCCTTTAAAGTGGCTATTGTTGCTGTAATGCATAAAATGCTCAGAGTGGCTATTGCTGTTTTAAAATCTAAACAAGAATATGACATCAAAAAGTATGGCGTTCAAAAATTTGCCGAATAATATTTCGTTTTTTATTTGGTTTTTTTGACAGTTCAACGCACCATAATATTTGTAGTAGATCGTGTAACCTTAGCATTGAGGTGCAGTGCACCGTGATATTATTTTTGCATAAGTTTTTTTAATATTACGGTGCGCTGCACCTTTCCAAATGTTATTTTGTTTTTTCTACAAATATTTCGCAGCTCTGCTGCTTGCGTAACATCAGTTAGTTAGAACAATTTCGAACAACTCCAAATATTAAATAACGTAATAAACTATTCAACTCAATTAAACTGTACAACTAATATTCCAATTGTTTTTTACTGAAAAAATGACATAAAAAACGCCATTTTTGATGTAAAAATGGCGTTTTTTAAATAACAAAATGACTTTTTGTCGTTTTTTTAAAACTTAAACGCCAAAAGCTTTTTCGTTTTTTCAAAAACAGTATCAGCTTCGTCTGATTTATTCACGCCACCATAACGGGCAATTGTACAGGTTTTTAGAATGTAAATAAAGTCTTGAATTTGGGCTTCGATTACATTTTTATGTGCTAATTTTTCAGAAATGTTGTTTTCAGAAATACCATTTGTAGGTACTTGAAAATCACGGTTTATTTTTTCAAAAATGGCATTTTGAATATTTTTATAAAAATCAGTATAGTTTTGATTTGCCTTTGCTTCCATCGCTTCCGCTAAATAATTTTTACTTGGATTTGGTTCAATCGCTTGCTCGATGTTTGGTTTTACTGTATTTTCGGAAATGACAATTGGCTGTTTTTCAATTGAAACATTTGTATTTTTTTTCTTTTTATTAAAAAAATAAAATATACCAAACAAGAGTAATCCGCTGGCTAAAAATACAACTCCATAAGTGATGTATTTTTTCCAAGCGATTGATTTTGAAGATTTTGTATCTGTTGTTGGGTTTTCCACAACGCTTACTGTTCCACCCGATACAGAAAAAGCAAAAGGAGCAGTTTTTATGCTTTCGTAGCTTTGGCTTTCGGTATCAAAATAATTTAGAATGGGTTGAACACTGTAGTTTCCTGCGTATTTTGAAACAATTAGGTATTCGACTTTTTTGACACTAATTGGTTCATTATCAGCATTTAACGTATATGATTCTTCGATTACTTTTGGATCATAGACTTCGAGGGAATCACTGGTTTTTAGCTTTGGTAAAATGATGCGTTTAGGGTCGCCTTTTCCCGTCAATGTCAATTGTAAAAGGAGTGTTTCGCCTGTGGAAAGTTCATTTTTGTTAGCTTCAAGACTCATCTCCCAAGAGCCGATGCCGCCAGAAAAATCAGGATTCGAGCTTGGAGGAAGGTCTTTAATAGTAAGCGTAAGTGGTTCAGATGTCGCAGAAATCATATCCGATGAAGGCATTACAAAACCGTTTGTTACCCGTTCTTGAGTAGCGACGACCAAGTTTGCAGCAATGGGTTCTATTGTGAAATTACCACTTTTTTGAGCGTAGAGTATTTTTTTTTCAAGGTCAAAAGATTTGTAAGAAACACCTTTGTAACGAGTTGTAGTTGCTTCATTTTCAGTCTTTTGTATTTCTTGCACTAAGAAATCTTTGAGTTCTGGACGTTGCGTAACTTCGTAATCTTGTATGCTGGTATTGGTCAAAATTTGATACGTTAAGTTGATTTGTTCTCCTACGTAGTACTCTGTTTTGTCAGTTTTAGTGCGCAATACAATTGGCGCAGCTTTGCCTTTTTTGCCTATATTTTCTTCTTTAAGCACTTCAATTTGAATGGCTTGTGTGTAATATTCTTTGCCTTGAACATTTATTTTAGCAAATTTTACATTAGAAATACCTGTTTTTCGAGCTTGCAAAGTATAAGTATAGCCATATTTTGAAGTTCTAACACCATTGTTAATTTGCTCCATACTGTATGGATTCGGCCCAGATTTTACAATAAAATCGCTCAGATTCGGCGGAATAAAATTTTGTCCAACGCCATTCAATACCATAAAATTAAGTTCAAAATAATCGCCCATATAGGTACGGTACAGCCCTTGTGCTGTCTTTTCGGCATCACAAGAGAGCGCAAAACTGATGTTTTGAGCGTTTCCTTTTGCCAATACAAAAAGGAAAATTATGAAATAAAATATTTTTTTTAATAAAATAAAATTGTTTTGAACGGACATTTTGCAAATTTTATGCAAAAATATAAATTTTTTTTTAATTTACCTTCTGTTTTGCAGGATTCACCATGTCAAAAATATTTTCACCTTCACCTTTTTTCTTTTTGCCGCCTACACTCATCCCAAAATTGTAACGCACAGTCATACCAAAGCGTTGGGTATCTCCAAAACGTTGTCCAGCGGCATCAATATTGCCTTGTTGCAAGATAAAATTAGTTTTCATGGTGTATAAAATATCGTTGGCACGGAGGATAACTTGGAGTTTTTGCTTGGGAAAATTCTGGCGTATCGTCAAAGTCAAATCGCCCATATTTTGCAATTCATAAAAATTTTGAACACCTTTTACACGTAAAAAACCATTGGCTGAAAAAACAGTATTTTTGCTCAATTTTAGTTCATGGTAAGTAAATATTATCCACGAACCACGTCGAAAATCTAAGTTCTCTCCTTGATATAAACCTTTGTAAATCTGATAGTTATACATTGCACCAACAATTCCAAAATATTTTCCACCTGGTGGCAAACCTCCAACCAAACGACAGTAGTATTGGCGTAAATGACCTAAATTATCGTAGGTTTCGGTGAATACTTTGCTGGTCGGATTTTGATAAACCACCTTTCCAAAAACATCTTTTGTATCGTCTGTTCCGACTGCCAAAACAGGATAATCATTAAAACTAATATTGAACTCGTAGGTATTGGTGAACTGCGGTTTCAAACTCGGATTTCCACTCTGTACATAGTAAGGATCGGTGAATTGAACTGCTGGATTCAACGCCTCATAACCAGGTCTTGTGATGCTGCGGCGAGCAATCAAATTGCCCGTCAGCATAAAATTTTTGAACAAGGAAAACAAATCTCGGCTAATGTAAAGGTAAGGAAACAAATCCGTGCGATTGATTTTGAAAGATGTATCTGTTGGCATTTTTTGCTTACCCAACATATTGGTGTTTTCAGCACGGATGCCTGTTTTTAGCATTAACTTGTTGAAATTTTTTGAAAACTGCAAATAACCAGCGTTGATATTTTCTTGATAATCGTAAGTAATTGAGTTTTTGACATCGCTTTGTTGATTAAACTGAAAAAGTGATGTAGAATTGTTATTTAAAAAATCCAATTTCAATCCAAGCTCCATTTTGATTTTGTTCGGCAATTTTTTAGTCAAATCGCTTGTAAAAGAGAAAACCTGACGCTGACCTTCAATATCACCGTTGCCATTTGTAGAAGTATTTTGTGGCAGAATAAAAGTATTGGCGTAGCCTTGATTTGTCGTAGATTTCGACACAATAAAGTTCAAACTATTGTTCCATTCACTCCCAATTGTGTCTAATTTTTTTTGAGTAGAAAGCGTATTGCTAAAGTTTATTTTTTGAAAATCATTGTTGATAATGCCTTGTGATTGAGCTGTTTTGACTTTTTTACTTAGATTTTCAAAAGTATTTTCATTGTTTGCATTGCTTTCACTATTTTCTATATTGACAAAAAAATCGTCTGAAACATTCCAATTGTTGCGCAAAGTCTTGTCGATTCCTGCCGCAATATAGTGTGTTTGTGCAGGAAAAGTAGTGGTTGCGCCTTGTGCCAATTGGCTTGTTTTTTCATCAAAAAAACGCTGACTATTGAGTGTTTCAAAGTTGTTTCGATTGTTGTACTGATAATTCAAGTAGGTATTCGTTTCCTCATTTCCTCGATTAATTGAAAAACCTCCATTGGCTCTCGAATATTTTCCTTGGCTAAATGTGGCGTTCAAAGAACCATTTGTTCCCAATCGAATTCCTTTTTTCAACACAATATTGATGATTCCGCCACTGCTTGAAGCATCGAATTTGGCAGAAGGTGTGCGCAACAATTCTATTTTTTGGACAGAATTGGGCGGCATACTTTTCAAGATAGAAGCCAAATCGCCACTACCCAATTTCATCTCACGACCATTTATATAAATGCGTGCTTGATCGGCTTTTCCAAGGAAAATATTATCGTCCACGACAATCACGCCAGGGATTTTTTCCAACAATTCAAAGGCATTGGAAGAAAGTTTGGACAACGGTTCAGCGTCCACGATTTCCTTATCGTCCTCTTTTCTGACCAATTTTTCACGGTATTTTACGGTCACTTCATTCAACACTGTTGAAGAAGCACTGAGCTTGATTTCAATTGTTTTATTTTCGTTCCCTAACGCAATGAGTTCATTGTGCGTTGCCAAACCAACAGCACTAATACTTATGTAATAAGATTGTTGTGCTTTGAGCGAAGCCGAAAGTTTGCCATCTTCTTTGAAAGTAGCACTCCAAGCCAAGCTACTGTCTTTGGCATTTTTGATGATAAGATTCGCAAATTCAATGCTTTCTGCTTTGTCTGCTTTTGCGATAATGTTCAACTGAACTTTTTGGCTTATAGCCTTTTGGCTAAAAATAATAAAAAGAAAATAGATATATTTTTTCATAAAAAATGTTTTATCAAACAAAGATATTTAGTTTAATTTTGAATAGACACCTTAAATGGATAAACAGTTGTCTTTACTCGACAAAATTTTTATCAAAAATATTTTGAGCAAAAAAGGCTGTTTTGAGCAATATCAAAGCATCCTTTTCTACATTTGTACTGTCTAAATAAATTGAAAGAATCTAAAAATCTAGAAATATGAAAAAAAGAGTAATAGGCATCGGTGGCATTTTCTTCAAAACAGAAGATAGAGAAGCATCTCGTGAATGGTACGCAAAACATTTGGGCATTGAAAGCGAAACTTGGGGCGCAACTTTTCCCTGGCGACGTGCTGACAATCCCGAAGAAGAAACCTACACCGCTTGGAGTCCTTTCAAGCAAGAAAACACCTATTTTGCACCAAGTGAAAAACCATTTATGATCAATTATCAAGTAGAAAACTTAGATGAATTGCTGCCATTACTACGTGCGGAAGGTGTTCATGTTTTTGAAGAAACCCAAGATGGTGATTTTGGTAAATTTGCTTGGATTATGGACAATGATGGGAATAAAATAGAACTCTGGCAAGCTCCAATAGTGATATACTGAAGTGAAAGTGATTTTCGGATTGGAAAAAATTACAGTTATTGATTTTCAATACATTATGAAATAATGACCCCGAAAATCACTTTCACTCTAGTATAGAACACGAAATCAAACAGTCAAAACCAATTCCCTCTGAGTACCTTCGACTAACAATTAACTTGTTATTTTCAGGAAGTTGGTGCAATGATTTTTGCCATCAACACTTCAAATCTTTTGGTCTAACACATCCGCAATACAATGTTTTGCGCATTTTGAGAGGTAGCCTACCCAAACCAATGAACGTAATGGACGTGCAATCTCGCATGGTTGAACGCAACTCTAATGTAACCCGTTTAGCGGTAAAATTATTAGATAAAAAATACATTACTCGAACTGTTAATCCTGATAACAAAAGAGCTGTTTTTTTAGAAATTACACCTTTGGGATTAGAGTTAATGGAAAAAATAGATGCGTCAATGCCAAAAATTGAATCCAAAATGAAAAATTTAACATCAAATGAAGCACAACAACTCAATGAGCTTTTAGATAAGTTAAGAGGCTAAAAAAATGCACAAGCTTTCCAGCGACGAAGCCGACCAGTTAAATCAGTTATTAGATAAACTTCGTGGTTGATTCTTTTGTTAGTATCATATAGATTCGTATATTTGCACTCGAAATCGTGATTGAATATCTGATTTTATTGAGTATTTGAGTATTTTCTGGTGGTTCGCCACACGTTTAAAACACTCGAATATTGAAATACTAAAAAATTAAAAAGAGCAATAAAATATGAATTTTGATTTAATTATTATTGGAAGTGGTCCTGGTGGTTATGTTTCTGCCATTCGTGCATCACAATTGGGAATGAAAGTAGCCGTTGTAGAACGTGAACATTTAGGCGGTATTTGCTTGAATTGGGGCTGTATTCCGACAAAAGCACTCCTCAAAAGTGCGCAAGTTTTTGAATACATCAACCACGCAAAGGATTACGGAATTACTGTAAAAGAAGCTACAGCAGATTTTGATGCCATGATTAACCGTAGCCGCAGCGTTGCTGATGGTATGAGTAAAGGTGTTCAATTTTTGATGAAAAAAAATAAAATCACGGTCATTGATGGCGCAGGAAAATTGGTCAAAGACAATGGCGTTGAAGTAACGGCAGCCGATGGCGCAAAAACAATATATACTGCACCACATATCATTATAGCAACAGGTGGTCGTGCAAGACAGCTTCCTAACCTTCCTTTTGATGGCAAAAAAATCATAGAATACCGCAAAGCCATGAGCTTGCCAACACAGCCAAAACATTTGGTGGTCGTTGGTGCAGGTGCGATTGGTGTTGAATTTGCGTATTTTTACAGCAATATTGGTACAAAAGTGACCATCGTAGAGTTCATGGAACAAGGTCTTGTTCCTCGTGAAGATGCTGATATTTCAAAAGAATTAACCAAAATTTATAAGAAAAAAGGCATTGATGTTTTTGCAAATACAGGCGTAGAAGTAGTGGACACTTCGGGCGAAGGCTGCAAAGTGACCATGAAAAATCGTGCCACTGGCGAAATCACCGTGTTGGAATGTGATGTTGTATTGTCGGCAGCTGGCGTTTCTCCCAATACTGAAAACATTGGTTTGGAAGATTTGGGCGTAGAAATGGACAGAGGTTTGATAAAAGTAGATGCTATGTACCGTACAAACGTTGCTGGTGTTTATGCCATTGGCGACGTTACACCAGGTCAAGCATTGGCACACGTTGCGAGCGCAGAAGGCATCACTTGCGTTGAAGCCATTGCTGGACATCACCCAGAAGCAATTGACTACAATAATATTCCAGGCTGTACGTATTGTTCTCCTGAGATTTCGTCGGTTGGTATGACAGAACAACAAGCAAAAGAAGCTGGTATTGAAGTGAAAGTTGGTAAATTTCCATTCATGGCATCTGGTAAAGCGAAAGCCGCTGGTGCTGCTGATGGTTTTGTAAAAGTAATTTACGATGCGAAATACGGTGAACTTTTGGGCGCACACATGATTGGTGCAAACGTTACTGAAATGATTGCAGAAATCGTTGTTGCCCGTAAATTGGAAACTACAGGACACGAAATTTTGAAAGCGATTCATCCGCACCCGACTATGAGCGAAGCGATTATGGAAGCTACCGCAGCCGCTTACGGCGAGGTGATACATTTATAATTTTCAATAATTATTTTAACCCTAAAAACACTCTTAATCTTTGCAACATTTACTCCTATCTTTTGTTAAAATCTATTTTAACGATTAGTCACTTTGTTTAATTAAAACCAAAAAATCCAAATATTTATGCCATTAGCACCCTACACTGGTGCTTGGGGTCGCAGCCAAGCATTTCACCTATTGCGACGAACAACATTTGGACCACGACGTGCCGACGTAACTCATGTTACTTCAGTTGGTATGGCTGCTGCGGTTGCAGAAATTTTGACTGTTCCTACGGGCGGTATAACTTCTCCACCAATCAATGATTATTCTTCTACGACTCCTGATCCAAATGTCGCTTATGGCGCAACTTGGGTAAATGCGCCTTACGATGCAGCGTATAATTTTCCTCGTTTGCAATCGCTCCGTTGTTGGTGGTTTGAGCAAATGATTACTGAAGGAAGGAGCATTTTACAAAAAATGATTTTTTTTTACCAAAACCATTTGCCCGTTGGTATTGGAACAAGTGTTCAAAATCATTTTATTACATACGAACACGTAAAACTATTACACAATCATGCTTTGGGTAATTTCAAAACACTTATTCGAGAAGTAACCCTTGATAGGGCAATGTTAATTTATTTGGACGGTGAAGATAATAATGCAGCTGC
>JAYWHK010000209.1:0-22966 GCA_043777755.1 Saprospiraceae bacterium | reverse complement strand
GCATTCGAGCCTAAATAATGATTTTCCCGAACGTTTTGAAAAAAGGTATTGGGAAAATCAAAAAAATGTCGAACTTTGACCAATCAATGATTCGGCAGCAAGGCGAGTTTTACACTAAATCAACACGCTTCGACTGGCTTGAAAAAATTTTGAAGGATTTTTTCAGCCGTCGGCGTATTGATTTGTGTAAAACACCTGACTGATTTTTTTATTAACAAAAACCCTTCTCCTTATGGAGAAAGTTGTGAGGATAAATTAGACCACCTCTATAGTATTACCCAATAATATCATTCGTTTTCCAATTTTAGGCGGAGTCGCAATCAATCAAGTTGATAGTTTTGGAATTGTTTTGAAACCTAAAAATGCAGCACTTATTGGAAAAACACTGGTCGTAGAAGCTCGTATTTATCCTAATGAAATTCCAAATTACAGTGGTCCATATTTGCGTACTTATGTCAAATGTAAGCCAAATAAGACAAGGGTCTATAGCATTAAAAACGAAGGTAATCAGCCATTTATTGGTTCTCCAATAAATAGGATTATTATAGAAGATTATGTGCAATTTAAAAATGTTAAAACAATTAACATCAATACTTTGACGATTCCTCCTAATACTGAAATTAGTATTGATAGTACTTCAATTAATCTTACTAATATAGGGATACAAAGAATAGATATACCACAAGTAGCAGGATTCCCCTATGGTACACGCAAACATACAAGTGCAAACTTAGATGGGTGTAATACGACCAACACGTTATCAGATGGAGTTTACTTGGAATATCCTATTGATGATGAAGAACCTTTTAGACATTTAGAGGCATGGGAGGTAAAGAATGTTCCAACAATTGAAGCAACAAATACAGGCAAATACGTTTCTGAGATGTATGCAAAAACTAAAGGCATAGATTCAGCATATCATTACGTCACAAAAGAGCCACATAAAATAGATTACTCTGTCGTATTATACAATGGTTCACAAGATACAATTAGAGAGATCAAAATGTTAGATACATTAAATGGTCAGTATTTTGATTTAAAAACCATTGCATTCACGGGTACTACAGCGAGTAAAGCAGTAGATTTTTCTTTTTCTGACACGAGTTTAGTTAAAGTTGATTTTGGAAGCAATGAGTTATTTCCAAATAAATTTATGGTTTGCGCTTTTTCGGTTTCACTAAAAAACGGAATTGCTAACAAAACAAAAATCATAAACAAAGCGCATTATACTTTTGAAAAAAATGATGCAAGTAAAATTAGCAAATCTTCATACTTTCATACGATTAATGATAGTTTGTTTGTGCCAACTCAGACAATTAGCGTTTTTGATGTAAATAAAGATAGAAAGGGTTTAATAAACGCAGTAATTTATCCAAATCCATTTTCAAGTAAAGCAATATTATTGATTGAAAATGAAAATAATATTCCACTGGGCAAAGCAAAAATTTTTAATGTGACGGGTATTTCTCTCAAAACAATTCCTATTGAAAATGAAAATATGGTAGAAATTGATGCAGCGAATTTGCAAAAAGGTTTTTATTTTTTAACCATCTACGATGATAAAAACAGAGCCTTAATTAGTAAAAAATTTGTAGTAGAATAGTATTTTTTGATTCCCAAACAGGTGCAGCAGCACAAAATTTGACAATACAAAACACTTGTTGCACCTGTTTTTTAATTTCTAAATTTTCATTAAAGTGATTATTATTTTTAAGCAGCTGTGCAAAATATGGCTTGCGATAGCATTGCTATTAAAAGCATATTTTTCTACTATTCTAAAACCAGTTCTAAAATAAACTGAAATTATTTACCATTTTCCAGTGACAGATCTTGAATAGATGTAATATAGGGATATACAAAGATATCAAAGCAGGCGTTCAATATATTTTTTTCATACGCCTTAGATTTTGTTACGTTTCAGCACGCCTGCTTTTTTTATTTTTCAAATATTAAAAAATGAAATAACAAGAAACTGTCATATTTCAAAAAAAATCAATTATCATAGAATGAAATCATAACAACCATCGCCTTTCAAAATTAGGCAAGTTGCTCATTTGTGACAAGGCGAAGCTATATTTAAGCGTTTGAAAATCAATAAAATTATGTCCAATGACATTGTGATTTTAAAAGGCTACTTGAGAACTTTGATTAATTATTTTTTAAAATACTTTAAAAAATAATTTTTAAAATATTGATTATCAATTAATTATATGTATTTGTGATTTTGTTTTTTTTATTTTTTTACGAAAAAAGGGCTGCTTACTTGAGAAAGTATTGGATTTTTCCCTAATTTAATAAAAATAAAAGTAACAATTTTGCAGTAAATTAATCTCCAATTATACCAAACCGTACTAAAAATTCTATTATTCTTTCACTTAAAAATTTTTTCAACAATGAAAAAAAATTACTTATATGTTTTTTGCATTTTTTTCACTCACTGGACATTGGCACAACCTACGTTGCCAGCCAATTACCAACAATTTACAGAAGATAGAGCAGCTCCGTTTTTGCAGCCTATCCTCAAAAAAAACAACCGAAGTGCTATTGTTGATGCTTATCTTGCAGAATACGCATTACCAAAATTGGGCGTAAAACAATCTAATTGGAGTGGGAATGTCGCAAATTGTCATCCAGGAACAGTTTCTCAAACAGCTATTGGTCTTTCTTTGCAAAGGCTTAATTACTACCGTAAATTGCTTTTACTAAAACCTATACCTCAATTTATTGATAGTCTTAATGCAAAATGTCAACAAGGAGCTTTGGTTTGCCGTGCAAACACTCAACTGAATCATTTTCCACCTATGACTTGGAAATGCTATAGCAAAGCCGCAGCACAAGCTTGTGCCAATTCAAATCTTGCCATTAATTATGCAAGCGATCCTCGTTTTTTTATTGACCAAAATATTGAAGATGCAGGAATAGGCAACGAATTTGTAGGGCACAGACGATGGGTCTTATTTACACAAGCTAAAAACTTTGGTTATGGTGCTGTAATTGATTCTAATGCAATGTGTACTAATGCTTTATGGGTGCTACCGCTAAACTTAAATGTAGTCAACGATACTGTTCCTGAATTTGTGGCCATGCCTCCAGCAGGCTACTGCCCTAAAAAGTTAGTAACAAAAATTTGGGCCAATAACAATGATTACCGCTGGTCGTTTAGCCCTTCAACAGGTTCTGTTGATTCGGCAAAGGTAGAAATGTTTGATTATCAAGGGAATAAAGTGACCTTAAAACAAAACAAAGTAAGTAATGGTTACGGTGATAATACACTTGTTTTTGAGCCTTCTGGTATAGATGTGACTTCAACGGCTGATGCTTACTACAAAGTAAAAATCACGAAAGTAAAGATTGGGTCAGCTTTTAAAACGTTTGAGTACGAAGTAGTTTTAATAGACAATAAAAAACATCGCCCAGTTTTTGTTGCAAATCAACCAACTTGTGGTATTGCAAATGGCTCATTATCAGCGAGTTTTGAACCTGGTTTTACTAAATTAAAATGGAGCAACGGCGCAACAACTCCCGATATTACGAATCTTGCTGACGGCAAATATTTTGTTTCTGTTACTGACAGATATGGTTTTGATATAGTCGATAGCATCGAAATTAAGTCAAAATCACTGCCACTCGCCATTACTTTAACAACAAAAGATGCGACTTGTGGTAAAAACAATGCTGAAATCAATATTACAACCAATGCTGCGAAATATATATGGAATAATGGTTCAACTATTCAAAACCTCAAAGATTTGACAGCAGGAAAATACACAGTTACAGTTACCTCGTTAGATGGTTGTATTTCTACAAAAGAAATTGATGTAGTAGCATTGCCTGTTGGAACTGCCGCTGTCACAACAAGCAACACTACTTGTAGCAAAGACGATGGTACGGCTGAGGCGACACTCAAAGGTGGTGCTGATGCGGATACTTACCTTTGGAGCAATGGTGAAAAAACAAATAAAATCTCCGCTTTGAAAGGTGGTGATTATGCAGTTTCTATTACAGATAAAAATAAATGTCAAATAACAGCTCAAAACAAAGTAATTGCTTTGAAAAACCCTGATTTGACGATTGCAAAAACTGATGCAACTTGTGGTAAAAACAATGGTTCGGTAACGGCAACTTCAAAAGATGATGTGAAATTCATTTGGGATAATAATGAAAAAACAGCTGTACTAAGTAGCTTAAAACCAGCGACTTATACGGTGACTGTTAGCAATAACGATAATTGTACAGCTACAAAATTTACAACCATCAACGCATTGCCTATAATTATCTTGAAAACAACGGCAAAAAATACTTCTTGTAATGCAAAAGATGGAACAGCTGAAATCACTGCTGCTAATATGGTTGTTATCAAATCAGTACTTTGGTCAAATAATGCTACAACGAATAAAATTACGCAACTCGCTGGTGGTACTTTTTCCGTAAGTGTTACAGACGAAAATCAATGTGTCGTAACAGAAAAAGCAACAGTTAAAGGTTTGGTAAGCCCAACGGTAGAACTTGGTGCTGATGTTACCTTGAAAAAAGGCGAAATAGCAACATTTGATGCTGGTGCAGGACTTGGTTTGACCTATCTATGGAGTACAAACGAAACAACTCAAACCATCAAAACGAACAAATTAGGTACTTACAGTGTAACCGTTACGAATGCAGATGCTTGTAGTAGCAGCGATCAAGTTTCAATAAAATTCTTGACCTCTTCGCCACAACAAAACAATAACCACAACATTGTATTATCACCAAATCCAGCGAGTGAATATATTGTACTTAAAGTAAGCGATACTCAAATAAGCAGTTACCGCATCATCAATCTTTTAGGAAAAACATTGGTTAAAAATGATGTTTTTTTAGAACAAGATGAGGTGAGAATAGATATAAATTGTCTTTCAAAAGGAATGTATTATATGATAATAGAAGGCAATAATTATAAAAAAGCATTGCCTTTTAGCAAATTGTAGAGTTTAAGTGAGAATATATTAGAATTTCGTCAGCGAGGTAAAGCAATTTACCTCGCTATGGCGAAGCCCTGCACAAAATTTAAAATTTATCCTTTTTTAACTATAAAAATTATTTTATGAACACATTTTATCTAAAAAAACAGGTTTTTCAAAAAACATTATTAGCATTATGCTATACGTTTTTTATTTTTTTACTTCCCTTTGTGGCAAATGCGCAATTGAATTGTGCGGGTGTAACTTTTAATACAACGCCTGCGGTTTGTCCTGGAACTGGGGAGATAAATGTTACTTTGCCTGCCAATTTTGGAGGAGCAGCTCCTTATACTTTTTCTTTTGTATCGGGAACTATAGGAACAACAGCATTTTCAAGCCAAAGTGGTATGCCAATCGAATCCCTCAATGCTGGAACTTATAGTATCTCAATAGATGATTTTACTGGAACTAGTGGAGGCTGCGTTATACCTAACATCATTATTCCAACCACCTATATTCCTATGCAGAATCCTGTGGCTTCTTGGATAGGTTGTCAAGCTCAGGTCAATATTGTTGGTGGCAAGCCTCCTTATACAATTGATGTAATTAATCCTTCTACTCCAAACGCTCCACCTTTAAGTAGTATTACTAATTTCTCCAACACGACTTACACTTTTAGCAACCTAAGTAATGGTGCAAAAGCCATTAAAATTACTGATGCTTGTGGAAAAACAGTTACCTCTGCAAATGGTTTAATCAACTATGTGCCGATAGTATTAAATACTGTTTTTACCCAACCTGATAAAGTTGATGCAACAGTCGTTTCTGCTACTAATTCTCTTTATACTTATAAACTTTATACCAATAATATTCTACAAGAAACCAAAGTAACTATTGATAAAAATGTAACTTTTACCAATGTAATTACCGCTTGTAATGGCAATTATGTGGTTGTTTCTGATACTTCTTGTAGCGATACAAAAACGACTCCTTTTACAACACCAAATGCAACGCCAATTCTTACGGTGAATTGCGTGAACTTTGCCAATGGTACAGCTTCTATCAGTGCTACGGGTGGAAAGCTGCCTTATACTTACGAATGTTTTAATAATTTGGGTGTAAAAATTGCGGATTCTAATACGGGCAACTTTACAGGTATTACAGCTACCTCCGTTTTTTTTAAAGTAAAAGATGCTTGCGGTATTGAGGTGATTTCTAGTGTCCATGCCAAACCCATTCTTAATATTTATAATGCTTTAGCTGATTGTGCTAATTCAAAAGTGACATTGGCTGGCGATTTTCAGACCAGTGGAACAGCTCCTCTCTTTGTACCTTTGACTTTTACAGGGTTGAGTTCTACGACTTATAACAGTACCTCAACAACCGCTAATTTTACAAAAAATGATATTCCTACTAATTTTGTTTTAGAAATCAAAGACAAGTGCGACAATGGTTTTAAAATAAAAGATTCTATAAAATTTGATTTTTTACCCAATCAACCTTGTAAAACCATCAAGACTGGTTCTATTAATTATTTGATAAAATACGTAAACGGCCCTAATATTGGCTTTTATTCATTTGCAGCAGCACCCAATAGCTTGACCTATGAGTTATATAATGATGCCAGTGTACTCGTTGCCACGAACAGTACAGGGGTATTTACCAATATTAGTTATGCCAAAAATTATACAGTAAAAGTTGTAACGCCTTGTGGTTTGACAACAACAAAGACGACTGAAATTCCTTTGCCTACAGGAATTCTTAACCCGATTGTGTTGTACACGTGCATTAAAGACACCTTAAAGGGTATCGTTTTACCGACAGGATTGACAGCACCTATGTCAATTACAAGTGTTCCGCCAGGAACGCCTGCTGCAATTGATACGCCACTTCCTTTGGGCACTTATCTTATTGAGGATTGTACAGGTTCTAAGTTAGTCGAAATAAAAGCTTCCAATGCACCAACACCAACACCTGTAACTTATACACTATCATCCAAATGTGTTAATAATGAATTTAAGCACACTATTGTTGCTGGAAGCAATAATCTTGGTAGTGGTCCCTATATTTTGCAAGATACCAACGGTGGTAGTATGCCAAGTACAGGTAACGATGGAAAGACATTCAAGGATTTAGATGCTGGTACTTACACTTTAACCTCTCTCAATAATGGTTGTACAGCACCGACTCAAATTATTTTAGTTGATCCTCCAACATCAACAATATATGACACACTCGAAGGACCTTTTTGTAACAATGGTGTATTTTTTTGGAATATTACCAACATTAATAGCTTTCATGTTGGGTTACACACATTGACTGATGCCGCAGGAAATTCTATGCCATCAGCAAATTTGAATGGTACTGTTTATGAAAATTTAACTGCTGGAAAATATTACATTAATGGGCAGTGTGCCACAAAAAAGGAAATTGATTTGGTAAATCCTCCTCTTACATCAATTCCATATTCGGTATCATTAGATTGTAAAAATGGACAACTTTTATATAAAATTATAGTTACAGATATAAAATTAAAGCCTTTTAAATTAAAATTAGGTGGAACAGAAATGCCAAATCAAGAGGAAGGTGCTTATACTACATTTATTGATTTAGTACCTGGGAATTACATTTTGACGGGAGGATGTTCTACTGATACGCCTATTCCTTTACCCAATTTCCCGACAATGCCTAAAATCTCTGCAACGATTACAGGGAATTGCCCAACAGATACCTATTTGAAGGCGGACGTTGGTGATATTGGAAAAATATGGGCGGATTGGTTTCTTTCTCAACCTACAATTAGTTATCCTTTATCCTTTACAACTTGTGGTGGCGGTTCAAAATTCCTTCTAACAACGTTGGGAACTACAAACACTTTTAATCCAAATCCAAATTCTACTGTTTGCAATGCAGGAAAATACAGTGCAACTTTTGATAATATTCCTTCTGGAAACTATGAGTTAGCTTTATCTTTTTGTGGGTATAGCGACAAGGTGAATATATATATACCTCCTCATATTCATCCAATAGTGAAAACGACGAGAGGTGTAGTTTGTACACTTACAGACAAAACAGACATCACGATTAATACTAAAAGTAATTCTTTTCCTATTAAAATAGAATTAATGACTTGTGGTAGTTCTATAGTAAAAGAAGTATTAGCTACCAATTACCAAGATACTGTTTTCGTACATAAAAATTTACCGATTGGTCCTTATTGTTACCGTATTACTGATGCTTGCGGATTTTCAGAATCTGGTACCACAGCGATAGCTTTATTAGGTAGTATTCGCCCTAATTACCGTGATTCTTGTGGTTATGTCGTACTTTATATGGATAAATTACTTGGTGCAACTTATGAATGGACTTCTCCTCCAAGTAATGCTATTTTAAGCACTACAGAAAAATTAATTGTAAAAGCAGAAACGTTTGTTAGGGATTTTCAAGTAAAAGTTGCGCTTCCAAACAACACGATTTGTACTCGCAGTATTAAAATCAAAAAGAATTCTGGTATTAGTCCGATTCCTTTGATTGATAAAACACAGCTGACAACTTGCGAAGCCAATGGTAAAATTCCACTTTCTGTAAAAATAAACAATGATGTTCCTGACGAATTCGTAACATTGATTGAATGGTTAGATGAAAGCAAGGCTGTATTAGGGAATGGGTGGAATTTTTCTCCTAATAAAACGGGGAAGTATTATGCAAAATTCTCTAATGACTCAATGAATCTTAAGTGTAAATTTACTTATGATTCTATCAGTATTATTGTTCCAACTGCAAAACTCGATGCTAATATTATCAAAACAAACGTCACTTGTTTCCAATTCAAAAACGGTAAAATTGACATTGAAGGCAAAGGCGGTATTCCGCCTTACAAATATGCATGGAGTACAGGCTCTATTGAAACAAAATTAAGTAGTTTAGATATTGGTATTTATACTTGTACGATTACAGATTCTATTGATTGTAAGAGTATTCATGCAGTTACAATTACAGAACCAAAACTTTTGACGGTTACATATAAACAAATCAATAAAAATCACTGTGATGCAGAGTGGAAAATAATTGTTGATGGTGGTACAAAACCTTACAATGTAAGTTTTGATGGAAATCCAGCTGTTATTACCAATGATACAACTATTTTTTGCGTAAAAGTAGGAAGTCATACTATTAATGTAGTTGATGCTAACGATTGTAAAGCATCATTTATTGATGAATTTAAGAAGAAACTTTGGCCTATAAAAGAAAATATTGTTGATGTTTGTTTTGGACAAAATTATAAAATTGGCAATAGCACTTATGACAAAGACGGTATATATTATGATACACTAAAAACAAATATTCATTGCGGAACGTGTGATACCGTTTGGAAGACAACATTAGACGTACTTGACCTTATAAAAGTTACCGCATCAGTTAGTTCTTTAACGATATGTGGTCAAGGTAAGAAAACTGTTGCAAGGGTAATTAGTGTAACTGGTGGTTCTTCAAAAATTTATCCCAATTCAGGTGGTAGAAAATACTATTATAAATGGTCAAACGGAAGTCAAGGTTTTGAAGACAGCCTTGTATTAACCTCTGATTATTTTACATTGTTAGGGAATACTTCTCTTAACCTCTCTGTTACAGTTGTTGATGCTTTAGGCTGTCAAGGGAATGTTGATATTGGCGAAATAAACTATGCTCCTGAATTCAAAGTTACATTAGATGTTATCAATAAATGTTCTTTTACGGGCTGTGAAGGTACAGCAGCAATTTCAAATCCTAATCCAGACCACACTTTTTTATGGTCGAACGGGCAGAAAACACCAACCGCTGATGGTTTATGTGCTTCTAATACATACACTGTAACAGTGACAGACAAGAAGGGTTGTACCTCACAAAACAATATTAATGTTGAAAACCCAATTTCTGTTGGAATTTACGGTATTGATAAAAAAGTATTTAATCCTTTGTGCAAAGGCTCAAAAGCAACTGTAGATATAAAATTTGGTTTAACTGGTCCTGGCGCTAACAATATGGCATTATATACAGTAGTTGTCAATGGCGATACACTTAAAATAGGAGCTAATTTTAGTTATAAATATAGCGCAAAAGGTCCAGGGACTTACAAGTTTAAGATTTACAAATATTTAAGCGTTGGTTCTCCGTATGCTCCTTGTTCGACGGACACAACTTTGGTTATACCAGAAATACCTTCATCAAGTGTCAAAGTTGTCCAAAAAGACAGTCTTTGCGAAGGGGCTACAATTATTTTAACTACCATAGCCAGTAACAAAGATACTTGTAAGTGGTATGATACGAGTTGGAAACAACTTGGCGCAGCCAATGCCTCATTAAATGTTAGCAAAGCAAGTGTTATATATTTAGTGCAAGCAAGTAATACAGGATGCCGAGATACCATCAAGCACACTGTTACAGAATTTGAAAATCCTAAAATAGAACTCAATGGAGGTGTATTATGTAGTGATGTAGTGAAATTGGAAGTGAAACTAAGCAATAATCCTAAAAATGATTCTATCGTTTATATTTGGAATCCTACAAATGCTAATATTTCTACTTTGCAGGCTTCTAAAATTGGTACTTACGCTGTAACTGTTGTAAACACAAAAACTGGTTGTAAAGCAAATACTTTTTCTAAGGTAGAAAGCTCAAATAATTGGATACCAGAGCTAAAGCAAACTCAGAAACTTTGTGATGGTAAAATTTCTATATTAAAGTCTAATATTGCTAAAGGCGTGAATACAACTTGGTACAAAGATGGTGTTGAAATATCTGGAACTAAAGACCTTTTAGAAATTACTGTTTCTAGTGCTGGAAATTATCAAGTAAAAGCGGTCGACGGCATTTGTAAAGGCGAAAGTAAAATTTTTGAAGTAATGTTATTTCTAAATCCTAATGTGAGTTTGGCACAAGATTCTACGATTTGCAACAAGGGAAAAATGACTCTTACAGCCCAAACTACGACTGGTGGACTTACTTACATTTGGTCTAACGGTGAAAACCAAAAAGACATCACTGTTGGCAAAGGTTCTTATAGCGTTACAGCTACTGATGCAAATGGCTGTATTGCTGTTGCAAGCACTAACTTAGGTGAATACCAAGCTCTCGAAGTAGAAATCGTAAAACCTAAAAAATTATGCCCAGGTGAAAGTATAACACTTTCATTAACAAATACTTATGATAAATATGAATGGAGTGATGGCTCAAAATTAGCAACATTAACAACCAACAAATCAGGAGTTTATTCTGTAACTGTTACCAACGATAAAGGCTGTACAGCGGTTGCAAAAGATTCATTAGAAGATGCTACTCCCGTTATTCCTGTTTTAAAAACAGAACCAGTTTGCTACAATGCAAAAGGTATTGTTTCAATTACAAATACAAGTAATTTCAAATCATATACTTGGAATGACAATACGACTAACGCTACTATTCCTTTTGAAAAAGAAGAAAAAGTAACGGTAAAGACAATTGACAAAAATGGATGCCCAGCAGAAGATAGCATTAATACAAAAATGTTCCCTAAGCCAACAGCTACTCCTATTTCGCCAAAAGTTTGTCAAGATTTAAATGGTAAAATTTCATTAAAAGAAATTTTTTCAAGCTACTTATGGAACGACAAAAGCATTGATTCAACACTTTCTGTAAAGACAACTGGCACTTACTATGTTACAGTGACCGATGCAAACGGTTGTACGACTGATGCCTTTGCAGCGGTAACAATACTGCCAAATCCAAAACCAAGCATAAGTGGTCCGAGTACCGTATGTGTTGGAGATGCTGTAACTTTGGAGGTTGATAAAAAAGATTTTACTAATTATCTATGGTCAGATAATAATGTAAGTAAAACATTTACAGCGATTTATCCAACAGTAGGAACGTATTCAGTGACTGTAATAGATGCTAATGGTTGTGTTGGAACTGACTCAAAAACAGTTTCTACCGCTGATGGACTTACTGTGAAAATGGATACTAAAAAAGTGTGTGCTGGTGAAAAAGTTACCTTGAATCCTGGTAAGTACGATAACTATTTGTGGTCTGACGGCTCAACTGCTCAGACAATTGATGTAACAAAACCTGGTACTTACAAGGTTTCTGTTTCTATTGGGAACTGTAAAGGAGTTGGTGAAGTGACCGTAGAATATTTCGACTTGCCAGCACCAAAAATTACAGGCAAAGATTTACCTTGTTTTGGTAAAAAAACAACTTTACAACTTAACGGTTATTCAAATATTGTTTGGAGTACAGGCGAAATAAACAAAGACAGCATTAGTGTTTTAGCTGGAATATATTCCGCTACGGTAACAGATGCAAATGGTTGTAAAGCAAGCGATTCCATTACAATTACAGAGCGTCCAAAACTTATTCCTGAAGTAATCAATGACGAACAATGTGAAGGATTAACAGCTACTCTTGGTTTGAAACAGCCATTTACGGATATTACTTGGGTGAAAAATGGTGAAAAAACGCAATCAATAAAAGTGACAGAAGCTGGAACATATATTGTAAAAGTGATAGACACTAACGGTTGTCAAGGTGAAAACTTTGCAAAAGCAATTTTTAATCCTTTGCCACAGGTAAAAGCTACCGCAGAAAAAACACCCGTTTGTCCTAATCAACAAACAACGATTAATGCTCAAAGCCTAACCGCTATCAAGTATAATTGGTCGAATAGTGTTACGGCAAAAAATCAAACTGTTGGCTTCGGTTCGTATGCTGTTACTGTCACAGACGACAAAGGTTGTAAGGCAAGCGATACGATTGTTATCACAGAATTTAAGCCTATAAGTGTTGTTTTAGATGTCAAAAATTTAAAACTTTGTGCAAAAGATTCGAGTACTATTTCATTGAAATTCAATGGATTAGATAATAAAAAAGCAACAGTTACGCTTTCTGATGGTGCTGGGTTTTTAGTAATCAAAAACGTTTTAAAAGACACTACATTCAGCTATAAACCTAATAATGATAAGACACTTTCGATTCAAACAGTAAGTGTTGAAGGTTACGATTGTGATATTGTTTTTGATAAAAATCAAAAATTTGAGATAAAGGTAAGTAAGCTATACGCTACGCTTACTGCAAAAAGTCCAAAATGTTTTGGTCTTAAAGATGGTTCGTTGAGTCTTAACACGAACAGCTCTAATGTTGTATGGAGTCAGCAATCTTTTGGCTCTGAAAAAATTATCAACAATCTCGTAGAAGGTTATTTTTCAGTAACAGTCACTGACGATTTGGGTTGTTCTTTGAATGCAGACGCAACTTTGAAAGAACCAAAACCAATCAGTGCAACTTTAGATGTCAAAAATCTAAAACTTTGTAGCAAAGATTCAAGTACCATCACATTGAAATTCAATGGTTTAGAAGGTAGAAAAGCAAATATTACACTTGCTAATGGTTTTGTAATAAAAAATATTGCAAAAGACACTACTTTTATTTACAAACCAGATACCGATAAAACTGTTTCTATCCAAGCGATTAATGTTGAAGGTTTTGATTGCGCTGTTGATTTTGATAAAAATAACAAGTTTGACATAAAAGTAAGTAAGTTGTACGGTTCGATTATAGCAAAAAGCCCAAAATGCGGTGGTGTCAAAAACGGTTCATTGAATCTTAATACAAACAGTACTAATATCAAGTGGAGTACAGCTTTTGGCTCGGAAAAAATTATTAATAACCTTAGTACAGGCTATTTTACAGTGACATTAAGTGACGATTTGGGTTGCTCTTTAAATTTAAGTGCTACTTTGACAGAACCAAAACCAATTGAGTTATCAGTAACAAGCACAAAAACTTGTGTAGGTCAAAAGCAAGGTTCTTTTGAAATGAAAACAAGTGGTGGAACAGGGGCTTTGAAATATTACGTACAGGGAAAACCTTATGATGATGGCAAAATGAGCAATCTTACAGCTGGAATTTATACTATCATGGTGAAAGACAGCGAAGGTTGTACATCAAATACTGATAAAGTTACGATTGAAAATTATCCAGTAACGAACCTTACTCTTGACGCTGGCGACACTACTTCTGTCGTAGAAGGTTATGATTCTTTACAAATCAAAGCGATTATCACAGTTGATGGACGAAAAGTGACAGATGTATTAGATGAGAATTTTAAAGAGTATCAATGGACTCCTTATGATTGTCCAAATTGCCTAAGTATTTTCGCTCGTACAGATTCCGCTACGACTTACAAACTCAGAATTACTGACCAATACGGCTGTAAAGTTGAAGATAAAATCAGAATCGGTGTTGATAAATTAGTAAAAGAAGTAGATTATCCAAATGCAGTCACGGAAGGCAATCCATTTAAAATTCTAAATCCAAACCGTTCTGTTAAAAAATTCAATGCTTTAAGAGTTTTTGACCGTTGGGGAAATATGATGTATCAAGAATTGAACTTTAAGCCAAATCAGCAAATTGGTTGGGATGGTTCATTCAGAGGTGTTAATTGCGAACCAGGTGTTTATGTTTGGATTGCAGTTGCTGAATTTTTAGATGGTAGTATCAAGATTTTTAAAGGAGATATTACTGTTGTTGGTACAGCTGAATAAATAATACTTTAAATCAATATAAGAACTTAGATACGCTTAATATTAAAACGAAGTTTTAATAAAATTAGTGAAATTAGATTTAATTTTTACATCACGATTAGTGAAATTCGTTTAATTAGATAAAATTAGTGATTAAAATACGCTAAGTTGTTACAAATCAACTCACGCCTACAAGCAAAGCCAATTTGCTTAAAACCATAACTTTGTCTTGTAGGCATTTTTTGTAAAAACTTAGCCACGTGTAAAATTAAAACAAAGTTTTAATAAAATCAGTGAAATTAGATTTAATTTTCAACATCACGATTAGTGAAATTAGTAAAATCAGTGTAAATTAGTGTTTAAAAAAATACGCTAAGTTTTCACCATTTTTTTAACAATAAAAAAAAATTTTTAAAATGAAAAAATATATTTTTATATACATTATTTTGTTATTTATAACTACATTAGCGTTAGCGCAAGACCCTAATTTTTCTATGCGATTCCTTGCGCCACAACAACTTACACCTGCCATGACGGGTATGTTTCACGGCGATATAAGACTCATTGCAAATGCTCGAAATCAATGGTCGCCCTTCTTGGGAAGCAAGGCATACAATTCTTATTCCGCAGCGATGGATATGAATTATACTTTTGGAAATGATTACATTGGAGTTGGTGTTTCATTGCTTGGAGATAAAGCGGGTACATCAAGTTTTCAGCAAAACAACGCCAAAATGTCTTTGGCATATTGCAAAAATTTGAGCAGCAGTAGAAACAAATTTCATGCGATTGTGGCTGGTTTTGAAGCGGGAATGACCAGTTTGAGCCTAAATGTGAATGACTTACGATTTTTAAGTCAATTCGATAAATCTGATATTTTTAGACCAGATTTTTTAGGTCCAGAGGTTCAAAGACAATACCGTAATCGTAATTTTGGCGATATTAGTGCTGGTTTAATGTGGATAACGGTGATGCCAGAATATTACTCTTTTCACATTGGCGCAGCAATGCACCACATCAATAAGCCTAATATTTCTTTTGTGGAAAGTCGCATAAAAATGTTGCCTCGCTATACCCTAAATTTTGGTGGAGAATATTATATTCAAGGCAAAAAATGGGCATTGTTACCCAATGTCATTGGCATGAGACAGGGCAAATCCATAGAAATAACAGGCGGCGTTGCCCTTAGAAAAACCTTGCAATGGGCAAAATCAGAAGATGGCTATAAGGCATTCCAAGCAGGTATTTGGTTTAGAACAGCCAATAAGTTAGACAATAAAATTTTGGCAGATGCCGTCATTGCTTTTGCCCGTTTTGACTACCGACAATACACTTTTGGAATCAGTTACGACAGCAATATTTCATCACTTCGTGCGGCAAACGCTTTTAATGGTTCTTATGAGTTTGCAATTCATTATACTTTACAAAAGGCATTTCCTAATAAAATTGCTTGTCCGAGTGCGGGCTCTACTTATTTGCATTGGTAATCAAATAGTATTACAAAGTTTAGTGCTGTTTTCTCTGTGAGAAAACAGCACTTTTTGATGCGCCTATACAGCTATTAATGGCCTATCTTTTAGACTATCCAAAGTAATGTAAGTTCTTATCGCAAAAGCTTGATTTACAGTGAATAGCAGTATAAAAAGAAGGTATAGATTTTTCATAATTAAAATTTAAAAAGCAAACTTATGAAAATATTTAAGAAAATGATACCGTTCTCTTAAATATTTTCCGTCATCGTATGGAAAAATAAAAATTCTGCATCTAAAACTTTGAGTGTCTTACTCAAACCTTTTTTTCAAAAATAAAAAAAATTACAATGCAAAAATTAATTTCTTTTTTCGCTTTTATGACCGTTTTCTTTGCCGTTTCTTTTGCCCAAAATGGCTTAAAAACCCAATCCATTTCTGTTTTTAAAGATGGAACTTCATTTGTCATCAAACAAGGTTTGGTGAAAACGCCAAAAGGTGTTTTTCAAATCAACCAAGAACATTTTCCGCAAGCCAAATTTGGTTCTTTTTGGATATATTCACCTGATTTACAAAATGTTATGAGTTATACAGACACGCTTAGAGGCGAAAATACTTTCAACAGCGTTACTGCACAAGAGTTGATGAAACCCAATAAAGGTAAGAAAGTACAGCTTAAATATTCGATGGATAGCGGCTTAATTGATGGTACAATTGAAGACGTTTTTAGCCAGACAAATGACAATAGCGGCATCGGAAATGCAGTCCTTTTTCAAACTAAAGAAGGCAAGTGGCTTACGATTCCGTTGAGTCAAGTGGAGCGAGTGGTTTTCAATGAAAAACCAGCTTTGATGTACAAAATTCCTTACAAAAAACCTGTACAAGTGCTAGAAATTGCTTTTAACAGCAAAAAATCAGAACAAAATTTAGAAATGATGTATTTGCAACATGGCATTTCTTGGACGCCTTTTTATCTTTTAGAATTGCAAAATGAGCACGATGCAAAGCTCACGCTACGTGCCGAGGTAGTCAATCAAAATGAAGCGATTGAAAATACAGATTTGAATTTTGTAGTTGGTGTCCCGAATTTCAAATTTGTCAATTCGTTGTCTGGCTTAATTGATTTTAGCAATGCTGTTAATCACTTTCAAACCAATGCTTACGGAGGATTGAATCAAAGATTGGTTCAAAATTTTTCAAATGCCATGATTGCGAACGATTATTCGCAAAACAACATAGAATCTACTCAAAATTTTGACAATCAGCTCGAAGGAAAAAGTGTAGAAGATCTTTATTTTTATCCTTTGAAAAATTTTAGTTTGCCTAAAAATGGTCGTGGACATTATCAATTATTTAGTTATGACCTCAAATATGAGGATATTTACGAGTGTAATTTAGATCAGACACATGATGCCTCATACTACAATAATTCAAATTACAATTTTACGCAGCAAAATAAAAATAAGGTTTTTCATTCTTTAAAAATAAAAAATAAAACAGCAAACCCTTTCACAACGGGTTCTGTGATGATTGTAAGTAATAAAGAGCAAAAAAATCAGCCTTTAGGACAAGATATGTTGAATTTTACATCAAAAAATGCGACGACTTATATCAAAATCACAGAAACGGCTGATATTAGAGTCAAACAAAGCGAAAAAATAATCAAAAGAGAAGAAGATGTTAAAGAGATTTTTGGTTATAGCTATTATAAAGTGACAGTTGAAAACAAGGTTGTTTTGAATAATTTTAAAACAAAAAACGCAAAATTTGAGCTTCGTAGAATGATTCATGGCGTATTGGGTGATTCTGACTTAAAATGGCAACTCAGCGAACAAAATAATATACAATACAATCCAAATATTAACAACCAAGTTTGTTGGGAATTTGAATTGGAAGCTGGCGCAGAAAAAACATTTACGTACCGTTATGAGGTGTATGTGAGAAGGTAATAGGCATAAAAAAACCTCGCAGGCGCATATTTCAGCTACCTACGAGGCTCTTAACCCCAAAAAACTGACGTAAAGATAGTACGTCAATTTAATATATCCTAATGTTTTATAATAAAATTATATTTTCAGACATTTTTGTGACAAAACTCCTCTATCTGTTTTTACACTGATAATGTATTCGCCTTGTGGTAATGTACTGATATTCAATGTATTAATATCTTTTACTGCATTGAATTGCGCAACGTTCTTACCTTCCAAATTTTGAATAAAAATTTGTTCAGGTGTTGCATTGATGTTTGTCAAATCAATTTTAAGCTCGTTGCTTGTTGGATTTGGAAAAATACGAACTGACGAATCGTCCAAAATATCTTCAGTTCCAACAGTTACATCGAACTTTGTACCAGAGTTCAAGATATTATTGTTGCCATCTTGTACCCAAACGATTGTATAAATCTCGCTTTCTTTCCACTTAGAATCAACAGTGTAAGAAAAGTTAAGTACTTTTTCTTTTCCTGCTGCTTCTGGTGTGAAAGAATCGCCACCACCAGCACTAATAATTTTACGCAATACGTTACGGTGTGTTTTTTCACCATTACCAGTTGTTTGCGTTATCAATTTTTCAACAACAACCGCATAAACGACATAATTAGCCGCTGGCACAGTTCCTGTACTTTTAATAGTCGCTTTTACAGTACGAGAAGCACCTGTATTTTCGTTCACTTTTACTTGAATTGGGCTACTTAAACCTGTAAAAGATGCCTTTAATTGAGCGTCAGTTACACTGCCAACACCAACAGTTTTTGCACCATTGATAGAAATAGTTGGTGTTCCTTGCGCACCATATTTTCCAACTAAAAGCGTGTTGTCAGTAATATTTCCTTGGTAAAAAACACATGATGAATAAGGAAAAGAAGGATGTACCGTAATGTGGTGAACATTTTTATTGTAAACATCCATCTTGGTGAAAAAACCAGGATTTGACCCAGCGCAATTGCCGCAGTTGCTATTCGTAAAATGCAGTAAAACTGGATATTTTGTTGCTTGCGCAAAAAGGCAGATACTTGCTGCGATAAAAACTAAACTAAGTGTTACTTTTTTCATTGTAAAAATAATTTTTTGATTAAAATGAATAATTTTTTGCAAAGATAAACATAAAAACAATTTTAATCTGTCATTTGTTTTACATTTGTGCAATCAAATTTAGAATTCAAGATTAAATGGCAAAAGAACCACTCGAACTCAATGCGGAGTTTCGATATATTTTGGACGAAATAGAAAAAACCAACAACCATCTTTTCATCACTGGAAAGGCAGGAACTGGAAAATCTACTTTGCTCCAACTTTTCAAAAATACAACAAGAAAAAAAACGGTCGTCGTCGCACCGACGGGCATTGCTGCGCTCAATGTTGGCGGTCAAACCATACATTCTTTTTTTGGTTTCGGACCTCGTTTGATGCAAAAACACGAGATTAAAAGGCGTTTTAATAAAAAATTGTATGAAAATATAGAAGTCCTCGTCATTGATGAAATATCAATGGTTCGGGCGGATATTATGGACAATATGGATTATTTCTTGCGACTGAATCGGGACAATTCAAAGCCTTTTGGTGGTGTTCAAGTGGTTTTGTTTGGTGATTTATTTCAATTGCCGCCTGTGGTAAGTACGCCCGAGGAACAATTGTATTTCCAAACTTACTACAAAGGTCCTTATTTTTTTTATGCAAAAGTATTTGATAATGAAGCGTTTAAGTTGGATTTGATAGAATTGAGAAAGATTTACCGCCAAGAAGAACGTCATTTTATTCGCCTTTTGGAAACGGTGCGGACAAATCGCATGGACTATGAAGACTTAGAAGATTTGAATCTCCGCCACGATCCTAAATTCGAGTCAAGCGACAATTACATTACGCTCACGACACGCAATATGATTGCCGACCAAATCAATGAGCGTGCTTTGAAGCAAATTGAATCGCCAACTTATCTTTTTCAAGCTCGAATCGAAGGTGATTTTGACCCAAGAAATTTTCCGACAGAAACTATGTTGCAACTCAAACTTGGCGCACAGGTGATGTTTATTAAAAATGATGCTGAAAAACGCTATGTAAATGGTTCCGTTGGGCGAATCGTTAAATTGGACGATGAAAATATTCATGTCGAATTGGAAGAAAAAAACGGGACTACCAAAATCGTAGAAGTTACGCAAGCTTCTTGGGAAATGCTGCGCTATAAAATGTCAGAAACTGATGTTTCGCAACTTATCGCTGAAACAATTGGCTCTTTCAAACAATATCCTTTGAAAATGGCTTGGGCAATTACAATCCACAAAAGTCAAGGAAAAACCTTTGACAAAGTGATTATTGACATGGGAACAGGTGCTTTTGAGTCAGGGCAAACGTATGTGGCACTGAGTCGTTGCCGTTCTTTGGGCGGTATTGTATTAAGGCAAAAAATCCGTCCGCAAGACGTAATGACTGACGAACGGATTGTTGAATATTATGAAAGGTTCTGATATACACAACGGATATTAGTTATTGGATATTTAAGATATTGCAAATGCTTAGTGTTCAATATTTTGCATAAATTCAAAATTCCAAAACCTCTTTTCGACGTGTATATTGATTGTTTTAATTAAAAAAATTACCTTTTAAAATGTTGTAATCTATTGTGAATCAGTAAGTTAAAAGACTTATGACTTATTGACTTACGACTACTTTATGTCTATTCCACTTGCAAAACCAATCCTTTTAGGTAGCTTCCTTCTGGGTGAAAAAGGCTAACAGGATGGTCAGGCGGTTGTGACAATTGATGTAAAACTCGAACTTGACGACCAGCTTCGATAGCTGCCGCAACAATCGCTCCGTAAAACAAATCCCTATCTACCACTTGCGAACAAGAGAATGTAAAGAGGATTCCACCTTTGGCGATTTGTTGTAAAGCCATGACATTCAATCGTTTATAACCTTGAACGGCATTGTGTCGCTTGTCCAAACTCTTGGCAAAAGCTGGCGGATCAACCACCATAACATCGTAAACGTTTTTATTTTTTTTCAAAAAATCCAATACCTCTTCTGAGTACGAAAAATGTTCTTCGTCTTCTTTAAAACCATTGAGCGCAACGTTTTGCTTCGTCAATTCCATTGCTTTTGCCGAAACATCAACAGAATCTACTCGTTTTGCGCCAGCTTTTAAGGCATAAATCGAAAAACCTCCTGTGTAACAAAACGAATTTAAAACAGTTTTCCCTTCGGAATAATGCGCCAACAAATCACGATTGTTGCGTTGGTCGAGGAAAAAACCAGTTTTCTGACCACCTTCCCAATCTATGGAGAATTTGTTGCCGTTTTCAAGTACTTCATTAATACCTGATTGTCCAAAAAGATAAGCATTTTCGACATTCATCGCATAATTTTTAGGCAAAGTTTCTTTGCTTTTATTAAAAATCGCTTTGAGTTTTTCGCCAAAAACATCTTGTAACGCCTTGCTAATGAAGTGTTTAGACTTGTACATTCCGATAGAGTGCGCTTGCACAACAGCGGTATCGCCATAAACGTCAATCACCAAACCTGGCAAACCATCGCCTTCGGCATGAACAAGACGGTAACAATTCGTTTCGTTGTTGTCTGTCAAACCAATCGTCGAGCGAAAATCGTAGGCATTTTGAATTTTTGCTGTCCAAAAATCTTGATCAATCGTATGTTCGCCAAACGCCAAAACCCGAACGGTAATACTACCTTCTTGGTAATGCCCGACGCCCAACATTCGACCTTTATTGCTCAATACTTGTACCGTTTCGCCATCTTTTGGCTTGCCGTCCATTTCTTTGATTGCGCCAGAAAACACCCAAGGATGAAAACGCAAAAGCGCATCTTCTCTATTGGGTTTTAAAGTAATATTTACCATTTTTTTATTTTTTTATAGTACTTCCTCAACCTTTACATAAGGCAAGTCAAAAGCATCAGAAACGCCTTTATAAACAACATCGCCTTTTACAATATTCAAGCCCAAACGCAAATCTTTGCTGTCTTTGCACGCTTGTTTCCAACCTTTATTTGCCAATTGAATTGCATACGGCAAGGTTGCATTCGTCAGTGCCAAAGTAGAAGTATAAGGAACTGCACCTGGCATATTCGCTACACAATAGTGAACAACATCGTCAATAATATAAGTAGGATTGTCGTGTGTAGTAGGCTGACAAGTTTCCACGCAACCGCCCTGATCTACCGCAACATCAACAATCACTGTTCCTGGACGCATCGTTTTCAGCATATCACGAGTCACCAAATGTGGTGCTTTTGCCCCTGGAATCAAAACAGCTCCAATAATCAAATCGTGATCTCTTACTAAATTTCTAACTGTATATTCGTTTGAAAATAAGGTAGTTACGTTGGCTGGCATTACATCAGCGAGGTAACGCAAACGAGGCATACTCACGTCTAAAAGCGATACTTGCGCACCCAGACCAGCTGCCATGCGAGCCGCCTGAGTTCCTACAACACCACCACCTAAAATCAAAACTTTCCCTGGCGCAACACCTGGTACACCGCCCAAAAGAACACCACGTCCTTTCACTGGTTTTTCCAAATATTTTGCACCTTCTTGAATAGCCATACGACCTGCAACTTCTGACATTGGCGTCAAAAGTGGTAAAGAACGGTCTGGTAATTCCACCGTTTCGTAAGCCAAACAGATTGATTTTGAAGCAATCATTGCCGTAGTCAGTGGCTCATAAGAGGCAAAGTGAAAGTACGTAAACAACAATTGGTCTTCACGAATCAAAGGATATTCGGAAGCAATTGGCTCTTTTACTTTCATAATCATTTCAGCGATGCCATACACTGATTCAATATCAGGAAGGATTGCTGCACCAGCACTAATGTATTCATCGTCTGAAAAGCCGCTGCTTTCGCCAGCCGTTGATTGTACATAAACTTTGTGGTTGCGTTTCGTGAGTTCAAATGCTCCTGCTGGAGTCAAGGCTACACGGTTTTCATTGGATTTTATTTCTTTTGGTACGCCAATAATCATGGTTAGGACTTGGTTTTAATTAAAAATTATAAAATTTTATATCGCCACA
>JAYWHK010000208.1:0-22973 GCA_043777755.1 Saprospiraceae bacterium | reverse complement strand
TTATAAAAATAAAATATCAATATTTTATTATAAAAACAAATATTGTTTTTCATATTTTTTAAAAATGTTCTGTTTTTAGAAAACTGGAACATCGAGTAAATACTTTTCTCCAACTTGTAAATTAGCTACAACAGCCATCGTATCAGTACCCATTTTCAATTCTTTAATAAACTGCACATTGTTACAATTTCCCTTGAAAATTCTGATTATACTTGGAGAATATTTCTTAAATTGTATGGTATGATGTGTCTGTTTCGCTGTAAAATGATACCACAAATCAGAATTTCCATAATTTCCAGAGCTATCAGTTGCATAGCGATAGGTAAAATCCTGAGGATAAATCGCCTTTGTTGTAGGTGCAACTTTGACTTCAAAAGCACCCGAACACTCATCATTGAGTGGTGGGCTTGCAGAACAAACTGCCAAATTGAAATTTGCTCTATAATTTGTATTATAACTCGAAGTTTTTATCCAATATGTTTTTCCAATTGTAGTAGCAATCGTAATGGATTTATTTACAGAATTAGAGGTGACATTGCTCAATATTTTTGATAAAATCAAACTATCACAACTTCCTTCAAATGGGTCAAACTCTAAATTTCCGTTTCCACTACCTAAAATATCTTCTATATTTAAAAAGTGAAGGATATGTTGTGTAGAAGTTGCCGTGAATTTGTACCAAGTTGCTACGTTTTTAAATTCCGAAAAAGAACCACTAAAAGGAAGTAGAGGTGCAAACTGTGCAAAGTTACTGGACGTTTTGATAAAATCGACGATTTGCTCTGTCGGATTGACTTTCAGATTAACCGCATTTTTACAAGTTTCATTGCTAAAAATCGTAGTTGGTGTAGTGATGCAAATGTCAAAAAAAGCAAAGTCTTTCACGTCAAAAGACTGCACATTTATATAGTATTTTTTACCAATTTCCAAACTACTCAAAATAGAAACGGGATTGTTAGGTGTTCCACTTGCATAAACTAAATTGTCTAAATCACAAGGATTTTTCCCTACTAAAAGCCTAATATCGAGGTTGTTATTGGTAATTCCAACGATATTTTCTAAGTAAATACTATGCTTCGTGGAAGTTGCAGTAAAAGAATACCAAACGCCATAACCTTGAAAGTTAGAAGTTGCATCGTCCTGAGTTGCCCAATATGTCGTGCCACTAACAGGATTTTTACAAGCCCAATCATTGCTTGGTGTAAGCGTAATTGCAGCAGTACAAATATCATTTACAGGTGGAGCAGGTGGCGTTGAAACAGCGACATCAAAAGAGTAAATATCATTACTAAAAACTCTCAAAATGTATTTTTTTCCAACTTCCAAATTGCTAAAAAACATTGTACTATCCATGATAACAGAATTATTGCAGAATATTTCATTCAGATTGTTATCCATCATAGCCATTTCCAAATTTATCGAAAAATTAGTCAATCGCTTAATGTTAAAAAATTGTAGCAGATGCTGTTTGTTGGTTGCTGTAAAAGTATAAAAAACATCAATTTCAACGTTATTGGGAAACGCACAAGTAGCAATACCACTGTTAGTAGCTGTTGTTAAGTCGCCTGGCTTTGATTTTACAATACTAAGTGTAGGATTGATTTCCAGCACGGTTGCATTGTTTGGATTATCATTCGGTGGCGGTGGAGTTCCTTCTTGAACACAAAGTGAAAATGTGTGATTAGTAAAATTTGCAAAATTTCCATTATTGCTTACTACTACAAAATATTTTTCACCAACAATAAGCTTTTTTAACTCGATTTTATCTTTTTCATAGCAAGTTCCTGCTTCATAAAGAGCATTACAATTACCTTGTAATACTGAAAAATGCAAATCATCATCAGGACTTTTATTAGAAATACTAATGATATGTTTGGTCTTGGTTGCAACAAAACTGTACCAAACATCACCATTAAATGTATTCAAAGAATAACAAAGTGTTTCACTTGGTGAAAAATTGCCAGTAGAACCATTTGTCGCTTTCGCACAACTACCAAAATCATTGATAACCAATGGAATAGCATTGGCACAGAGGTCATTTGGTGGTGAATTTTGGATTGCTGCAATCGTAAAGTCAAACGCCATCGGCGAATAAAACTGAGAAGAAACCATAATAAAATAGTTTTTTCCAGCAATAAACTGATCCGATTGATACGTAGTTAATGGGTTTGTGTTGAAACCATCATTTACCTTGCAGTATAACGTATTTTGACTCCAACAACTATCTCCTTCGATAATTCTCAACGTATAAGTCAATGATTGTACCTGTTTGAAAATAGCTGCTTTAGTAAATTTTATCGAATAGGCATTTTGAGTGGCTTTGAATTGATACCAAAGTATTTTTTCTGGATTGCTGCTCGTGCAATTGTCTATTGGAAGGAACTGATACGGTACATTTTCGTTATTGCCGGTAACCAATAAAGGCGTACCATTCGTAGGAACATTCAATATTTTTGATTTGTCACAACTCTTATTGACAGGCTGAACAGGCGTAGTCATACAGATTTTGAAATTACTCAAAGGAACGCCCGAAGCACCTGGCTCTGAAAAAGTACTAATTTTGACAACATACTCTCCTCCAATTTCGAAGTCAAAAGCAAAACCCAACGTATCTGTTGCCAAGCCTGCATCGTAGTAGTAAATTGGATTACAAAGATCAGCTGAACCAAAAGCAATTTCAATTCTCAATTTTTCACTGTTGCCTTGTGGCGCAGCAAAATCATAGACATTTATCTTGTGGATTTTACTGTTTGCTACAAATTTGAACCAAACATCTTTTTCGGAATTGAAAAAAGGTGGATTGAGTGGCGATAATGTCGCATTCGTAATATCGCTTTGCGCAAATTGTGTACAATCCGTAGAAGCATTGACGGGTACGGGAATTGCGCCGCTACATTCGTCATTCACAGGAGCTTGCGCCAATGCAGAAAAGGCAAAAAAACAAAAAAAAGAGAAAAGGGTAATAAATTTTTTCATGCGAAAATGAATTTTAAATAGCAAAAATACAGTAATTAAACAAGCGTATTGCAAAAAATAAGCCGAAAAGTGAAGCGTAAGCGAAGTGATATTTTATTTTTTCATATAAAAAAATAATGCAAAAATACGAAATAAAAACAAAAAAAGCGATATTTTCTGTACAGAAAATATCGCTTTTTTTGTCCTTTCCAAAGGAAGGATTTAAGATGGGTCTTCCCAAATCGTATCTTTTACTTCTTCAAAAACTTGTTGTATGCCGTGTTCAAGTGAGATTTTATGTTTCCAACCCAATTGATGTAACTTACTGACATTCATCAACTTACGAGGTGTCCCATCAGGTTTTGACAAATCGTGTACGATTTTTCCTTCAAAACCTACAACATTTTTGACCATATAAGCCAAATCTTTAATTGACAAATCCTCCCCTACTCCAACGTTCACAAAACCAGCTTCGTTGTAATTTTTCATCAAAAAAACACAAGCGTCAGCCAAATCGTCAGCGTGCATAAATTCCCGAAGCGGCGAACCTGTACCCCAAAGGACGACTTCTGACTCTCCTTTTCGCTTTGCTTCTACAAATTTACGAATCAAAGCAGGCAAAACGTGCGAATTTTTCAAGTTATAATTGTCATTAGGGCCATACATATTCGTAGGCATGGCAGAAATGAAATTGCAACCGTATTGCGCCCGATAAGCATCACACATTTTGATACCAGCGATTTTTGCAATGGCATAAGGTTCGTTGGTTTCTTCCAAAAGCCCTGTCAAAAGAGCGTTTTCTGTCAGTGGCTGTTCCGCCAATTTTGGATAAATACACGAAGAGCCTAAAAACAACAATTTTTTCACACCAACCACATAAGCGTTATGAATAATATTGTTTTGAATCATCAAATTTTCATATAAAAATTGCGCCCGATAAGTATTATTGGCAACAATTCCACCAACTTTTGCTGCCGCAACAAACACATAATCAGGTTTTTCCTCTTGAAAAAAAACTTCTACGGCTGCTTGATTTTTCAAATCCAATTCAGATGAAGTCCTGAAAATCAAGTTGTTATAACCTGCCGCTTCCAAATTTCTTCTAATTGCTGAACCAACCATTCCACGATGTCCAGCGATGTATATTTTACTGTTTCTATCCATTACTCGTATTGCGATAAAATTTCAAAACCAGCGTCTTTCAAGTGCTGATTTCTTTTGAACAATTCCAAATCTTTTTCTACCATTTCAGCACAAAGCATTTGGACATTGTATTTAGGTTTCCAACCTAATTTTGTACGGGCCTTTGTAGCATCACCAATCAACAAATCAACTTCTGTTGGGCGGAAATAACGAGCATCAATCGCTAAAATTTCTTGACCAATAGGCAACTGATACTCAGCATTGTTACAAGCGACAACGAATCCTTTTTCATCAACACCTTCACCAGAAAAACCAATTTCAATGCCTACTTCAGCAAAAGCCATACGAATAAACTCCCGAATTTCGGTTGTTTCACCAGTTGCCAAAACAAAATCTTCTGGAGTATCGTGTTGCAAAATGCGCCACATTCCTTCCACATAATCTTTTGCATGACCCCAATCTCTTTTTGAGTTGATGTTACCCATCCAGAGTTTGTCTTGCAAGCCGAGGGCGATTTTTGCTACACCACGAGTAATTTTACGGGTAACAAAAGTTTCACCACGCAAGGGCGATTCGTGATTGAATAATATCCCGTTGCAAGCAAACATATTGTATGCCTCACGGTAATTGACCGTAATCCAAAACGCATACATTTTTGCTACTGCATAAGGAGAACGAGGATAAAACGGAGTTGTTTCTTTTTGCGGAATTTCTTGTACTTTTCCGTATAATTCCGAAGTGGAAGCCTGATAAATTCTACATTTTTTTGTCAAATTTAAAATTCTAACCGCTTCCAACAAGCGCAAAGTACCGATTCCGTCCGTATCAGCGCAATACTCAGGCGTTTCAAAACTCACTCTAACATGACTCATTGCACCGAGGTTGTAGATTTCGTCAGGCTGCACTTCTTGAATGATGCGAATGATATTGGTAGAATCACTCAAATCGCCATAATGTAAAATAAAATTTTTACTACTTACGTGAGGATCTTGATACAAGTGATCAATTCTTTCTGTATTAAAAAGCGATGCACGGCGTTTAATACCATGCACTATGTACCCTTTTGATAATAATAATTCAGACAAGTATGCACCGTCTTGACCTGTAACACCTGTTACTAAGGCAACTTTTTGAGCCATATTATTTTATTTATTTTTAAATAATTCTTCTAAATTTAACATTAAACCTTCTAAAACTTTGCTTTCTATAGTATCATCATCTGTAAAAGCAAGGCTTGGGATATATTTTTGCGTTTTTTCATCAAGATAATAGCAAAAAGCGAGGTTGTGTTCTGGATCAATAACCCAATATTCGAGTACGCCAGCATTTTCATACAATTCAAATTTGGCTTTCATCTCTTTTTTAGAATTGCCAAGAGATAGAATTTCAACAACCAGCTCAGGTGCGCCAATGCAACCTTTTTCATCTAATTTTGATTGGTCACGGACTACACACAAGTCAGGTTGGACTACTGTATCTATTTTGTTGTCTTTAGCTCGACTTGCTGGTAGTGGTAAGCGAACATCAAATGGAGCGGAAAAAACATCACATCTATGTCCTTTTAAATACGTACCAATTAGAATATGTAAATATCCTGACACTCGCTGATGCTTCACACTTGGCGCGGCCATCGGAAATATTTTTCCTTTCAAAAGCTCTACACGCTCTTGAAAAGTCCATATTATATAATCTGCATACGTGTAATGCGCATCAAGATTAAGCTGAGAAAGACTTGTTATCATTTTTCATTTTTTTAGCTGCCATGAAAAAAAATACAGAAGTAACAATTGAGGCAAGTACTAAAATTAAAATTAATAACACCAATGAACCCAAATCTTGTAATGATATAGCAATAGCTATAAGTGAAATATTCACCATAATCAGCACAGTTGTTGCTTTCAAATGCGTAAATCCTGCATCAATCAAAAGATGGTGAATATGTGTTCTATCTGGATAAAAAGGGGATTTTCCTTTTAAAATTCTCATTGTAAAAACCCTTAATGTATCAAATAAAGGCAGTATCAAAATACTTACTGTGATGGCAGGAACAGCTTTAAAAGCGTAAGGACTTTCTAAACCTTTGTGTAATTCTATGAATTTTATAGATAGAATAGAACAAACCATTCCTAATAAGAGCGCACCTGTGTCACCCATGAAAATTTTAGCAGGCGTAAAATTGTATTTTAAAAAGGCTAAAATAGATCCAGCCAATGAAAACGCAAGCACTGCCAAAACTAAATTATTTGTTACATAAAACCACAACCCAAAGATGGTAGAAACCAGTAAGCCTATACTTCCTGAAAGTCCATTAATGCCATCAATTAAGTTAAAAGCATTGATAATGACTATTATAATGAAGATTGAAAGAGGAATAGCAATCGCATCTGGAATATCTCCAATGCCAAAAATGCCGTAAAAACTTGTAATTTTCACGTTTGATTTGAACACTAAAATAATAGCAGCCAGCAATTCTCCATACAATTTTTTATAAGGGGAAATAGATTCAATATCGTCTTTCACACCAATAATAGCAATGACTAAAATGGCACAAAGAATATATTGCAAATCGCCAAACTTGTCAAAAGATGTCCAAAAAACAATAGAAAATAAGAGTCCGACAAAGATACCAATGCCGCCAAGGGAAGGTGTCACCGCTGTATGTGAGCGACGTTCTCCTGGTAAATCACATAATCCTTTGTCAATGGCGATTCTTATGATAGAAGGCATTGCAGAATAGCTGACTACAAAAGCAGTGATAAAGGCGAGTATGATGTCGTACATAGTTGTGTGCAAAAATTAATTACTCCGTGGAGTATATATACTTTTTATCCTATGAGGTAACTAAATTTTCGTTAAAAACTTCTTTTTGGTAGCGTTGTAAATGCCTTATATACTAAATCGCTATTGGGAAAAAGAATAACCCAAGCGGTTAAGAAAATGATTTTGATGTCTGTCCAAAGGGATTTGTTGGTTTGATACCACATTTCTAAATCTCCTTTATGCGGTGCAACAAATTTTTCATAAAAGTTATGAGGTTCTAAATCAGAATTTGATATTAGTTGTTCTTCGTCACGAAAGACAATTGAACCGATACCCGTAATACCAGGTTTTGAGTTATAAACTTTACTTTTTACTTCCTCTGAATAAGCACTAAATGTTTTATCTACCAATGGACGAGGACCAACAATGCTCATATTGCCTATTAAAACATTTATAATTTGAGGTAATTCGTTGATTTTTGTTTTTCTCAAAAAAGTTCCCATAGGTAATACCCTTGGGTCATTTCTAAGTGTGATAGATCCAGAACCCATATTTAAAGAATTTTCAAGCATGGTAGCAAATTTCCAAATTTGGAAATAACTATTTTTTAAACCAATTCTTTTTTGAAAATAAAAAACTTTACCTTCTCCACTTAATCTCAATCCAATTATTACAGGAATAAAAATGGGTAGTAATAATATTAGTGCTGTAATAGCTATTGTTAAGTCTAACAATCTTTTGAATAAAAGGTACATAGGTTACATTTTTTGGTCTAAATTCTTACCTGTTTCAATATGACTAAAATTTGGAATAATATTGTTAAGTACTGATACTAACTCTTGTTTAGAAGTTGTGTCTTTATTAAAAATATCTTTTAGTTGCCCTAAATTAACTTCCAAATCCGCAAGATTGGTTGCAGCATTTTTAACTATTCCTAAGTTGGCGAAGCGATTTAAATCTAATTCTTCTTGGTCTGTATAAAATTCTTCATACGATTTTTCACCAGAAGTTTCAGAACCAAAAAAATAAACAGGATATTTTATACTATTATCATTGAGTTGTGTAGCTTTTTGTTTTGCCTCCTCTTCAGAAAAACAATAATCAGGCTCTAAGCCAAGATATGCTAAAAATTTGATACAAACTTCTGTTAGCGGAACTAAATCTCTATCTTCATCTAACTTAGGAAAGATAATATCTCGATTTTCTCCTAAAACACAAGCCAACATACATAATTCACCTGACTCATTAGGAGAAACAAAATATCTACTAATACCTTTCGGAACGGATAAAGGTTGTTGTTTCATCAGCCGTTCAACGAAGCCCTGTAAAAGGCTGCCATTGGAAAAAGCAACATTTGCAAAACGAGCTGTTGAAATCTTAAACTTTGAACCATAAGCCAATAGCACATCTTCCATTACTTTTTTGGAAGCACCCATGATATTTACGGGATTCGCAGCTTTATCCGTAGAAACACAGAAAAAATGTTCTGGTTTTTTATTTTCTAATTGATTTAATAAATCAATCGTATTAAAGATATTATTTTCAATCATTGCCTCAATAGAAAACATATCTTTTTCGCTTCTAACGTGCTTGTGTGCTGCAAAATTGGCTACTATATCAAATCTGCCTTCATGTTGTAGTAATTTTGCCAATACTTTGCTGCCCAAACTTATAGGATAAGTTCTAAAATCATCTGGCATTGTAATATTGTAATCACTTCTTAACATCCGAACCAACTCTGTCAAGCCATTTTCGTTGGTATCTACTACTACTACTTTTGATGGTAAAAAAGCCAATAATGCTTTGATAAAATGTGAGCCAATTGTTCCTGCTCCGCCAATGACTAAAATAGACTTATTTTCAATATTTTGAATAAGTCTATCTTTATTTTTTTCTATATCAACAGCTAGTAGGCTTTCTCTTCGAGTAGTAATATAATTTTGAATAAATTTTCCTAAGGATATTTTATGTAGCATAAAGACTTAATTTAAAATTTTATCAAGGTTAGCGATAACAATATTTGGTTTCCAATCTAATTTTTTCATAGCTTTTGAGCTGTCGAAAGTCAAAGGAGAGAGTAGTTTTGACAGCTTTAAGGAGTCCAGTGGAAATTTTATACCTACCTTGTTCAAAAAATTACCTACATTTGCAACGAATTTCAAAATAATTTTAGGTACACTAATAATTATTTTTTTATTAAAAAGGGTTGCAATATTTTCTTCTAACTCAAAGAATGTAGGATTATAGCCATCTGTTAAGTTGTAGACACCACTTTCGTAAGAAGTGTCCAGTCTTACTATTAGCTTTGCAACATCATCAGCCCATACTATACTTTTTTTTGTGAAATTGTTTTTTACCCTTATGTAACTACCTCTTTCTATTGCATTTACCATATCTCCGAAATTACCAGGAGCATTTCTACCAACAACTAATGGTAATCTAAGTATAAAAAAGCTAATATTTTTATCAGTACAATATTGTGTAACCAATTTCTCGGCTTCATACTTAGACTTTCCGTAAGGTGTTGTTGGATTTGGATTTGTACTTTCTGTGAGTAAATTCCCATTTTCTACACCATAGATAGCTACTGTACTGATAAAAATAAAAATATTGGGTTTTTGGCTGAGTAAACTTAGTGAACTTAATAAATTTTTTGTTCCTTTAAGATTTACATTAAAAAAATCTTGTTCTTCTTCTTTTGTTTTTGGAATACTATGTGCTTTTCCAGCTATGTGTATTACTCTATCAAAGTGTAAGTTTGGCAGCAGGATAGTATTTTTAGATAAATCACATTGAATTTTATATTCTGATGTATCTTCTATCGCTCTTTCAATAGAATATATTATCATTTCTTGAAAGTTTTGGACTACATACCGTCCTAAAAAGCCAGTGCTACCACTCACAAGCACACTATTCTTAGTATTATTTACCAACATATTGAGCAACCTTTTTCAGAACTCTTTTGATGTAGAAGGAAACGGGGATTGGAACATTATTTTTTTTCCAAACACTTACTACTTCTTTATTGCCTATCCATATATTTTTCCAATTCTTTGTACTTTCTCCGCCCATTCTCATCTTTACTATGTTAAGGTCTAAAAAATAGGGATTATATTTGCCTAATTTAAATGCTCTAAACATTAAATCATAGTCAGAAGATATTTTAAAATACGGATAGTAATAACCAATTCTATCATATACTTTTTTACGTAGAAACAATGAAGGATGTGGAGGTACTTCACCATCTTCAAAAAAAGTAGCATAATAAGGCTTGGATTTCCAATACCTTACTATTTTATCTGGATTTTCTGTTTTAAAATAGCTAATATTCCCATATACAGCATCAATAGTAGTATTGCCTTCAAAGACAGATATAATAGACTTGATGATCTCATTGCTTTCAAAAATATCATCTGAATTTAGAATTCCGATAACATCACCAGTAGCTAATGCTATTCCTTTATTCATCGCATCATAAATACCTTTGTCTGGTTCTGACATTACTTTGGCTACGTGTGGAAATTGTTTGACTATTTCGAGTGTATTGTCTTTTGAAGCACCATCTATGATGATGTGTTCTATGTTTGGGTATGTTTGGAAAGCCACGCTTTGTAGCGTGTCAGCAAGCGTTTCAGCGGAGTTATAAGTAACAGTTATGATGCTAATTTTCATTAAACTTATTTACAAACAATAAATTGCCAATAATAAATGGAATAATAGATGTCATGAAAGGAAAAGCCATGAGAGTGACTAATAAAAATAAAGTAATAGAGAAAAAGATAATATTTTGTTTCCGTAACTTTGGTTTTATTCCTAAATATATAAAAACAGGAATGAGTAACCCCAAAAAACCTAATTCAAAAAAACCTTTTCCGAAACCACTCATTATCCTTATTTTTCCATCTACTCTAAATACTGGATTGGTGAAAAATGCTGCCCAGTATTCTTCTTCACTTTTCTCTAATAAATACTCCCCAAAGTGTCCAAATCCTTTTGGGATTAGGTAGTTTTCATACATACCTAATGCAGGAAACAGAACGTGATTTACTCTTTCATTAATAGGGTAATCATTAATGAAAATTAACTCAGGTTGTTGTGTCGTTAATTTGTACAAGGAGTATGCTCTTGTAGTATATATAATATCTTCAAAAAAAGAAATAAAGATTAATCCTAAAAAAAAAAGGAGTATTATAACCGTAATCACTTTTATATTTAGTTTGATAGCATTAAATATGAATAATATTACTAGTCCAAGTCCTAATACTGCGAAAGAAGTAGATGATTTTGAAAAAACAACTAATTGAATAAAAATTATTATACCAAGTAATTTACTTCTATTATACCAAGTGTTTATTAGATAAATTATTAACATTGAAAGGCATATTAACCCATAATAAGTTGGTTCTGATGCTAACGAAGGTACACCTCTATACCCATCTGCACCATTAGCCCAAATAGGGACTAAAAAGCTTAGGAAATTAGGATTAATATACGTCTGGATTCCTCCTGTGATGCCCCAAAGCAAGACTGAAAAAAAAAAAAGATAATAAAAGTCTCCTTTTTGATAAAGTAAAAATTGATAGCTTGAAATAGTGATAACACATAAAGACAAATAATTACCCCAGTCCTTAATTTCTAAAATAGAAAAATCGCTGAATATTAATATTAAAGTTACAAATATAAGTATAAATATAAGGTACTTAATTAAAAATGGATATTTCTGTGGTGGTGTTAATAAAAAATAAATTATCGCAAAAAATAAAGCATTAGGTTGAGTATTCGTTTCTAATATAGGTAATCCAATATATGGAAACATACAAAATAACAACATTAGCCAACCAACTGAATTGATTATTTTGTCTTGAACACTTTTCATGAGAAATTAAATATAAAACAATTTTTCAAAAATATCAAAAGGTATATTTTGATACTTTCGCTTCCATAATAATTTTTTAAAAAAAGTAGTACCAATAGGAAAATTTTTTAAAAACCTTCTTAAACGTATATTGTTTACACTACCATTTAGTTTCATGTAAGTATCAGCAATTTCGTCTCCATGTACCTTACGACAAAGGTTACTTATTTCAACTATTCTTTTTTGCCCAGCGTTAGACGACTTATGAGCTGAGTGTATCCTATACACTGAGAAAATGTCCTCCACCATTTGTAAATTTACCCCTACTTTTGAAGCTCTAATAAACCATTCCCAGTCAAAACAATAGTGAATCTCATTTTTTAATATTCCAACTTTATCCCAAACAGATTTTGTCCAAAAACTACTTGGTTGTATCACATAATCGCAAAAATCAATAGTCAATTTTTTGCTTAATTTTGCTGTTTTATTTGGTATTTTCAAATTATATTGCTCAAATAAAAATGTTCCTTGCCCAAATATTATTTTATTTTTATTGCTGTCATTCATAAAATGATTAGCTACTCTATACAGGGTATTCGGATAATAGTAATCATCAGAGTTTAACCAGCAGATTATATCACCTGTTGCTTTTTCAAAGCCTTTATTTATAGCGTCACTTTGTCCTCTATCTTTTTCTGAAACCCAATAAGTGATGTATTTCTCATATTTTCTTATTACTTCTACTGTGCTGTCTGTACTTCCTCCATCTATAATTAGATACTCTAAGTTAGGGTAGTTTTGTAATAATACAGATCGTATAGTTTCTTCTATAAAGTGTCCTTGATTATAACTTGGTGTCACCACTGTTATTTTAGGGTAAATAGCATCAATTAATGTAAAATTACTCTCTTTATTCCATGGCCACCCTTTTTTATTGGGTACTTTTATTAAATCATTTAATGAATACGTTTTAATCATTTATACAGTTATCTATATTGAAAAGTTCAATAGAATTAGTAGAGCCAATAGTTTTAAAAAAAGTTTCTGTTTCACAATATATTTCTAATTCCTCCAATGAAGGTAAGAAGGAATAGCCAGATTGATTTAAGTAATTAGTATAGTTATCATTTAATTCTACTGGACATAAATTAGGAAATAAGTGATAAAGATAAATTGGTTTTAGTCCATAATAATTTAACTCCCTTAATACTGTAGATATAAAAGATACTCCATAAGTAAGGTTTAAGCTGATTAAATCTACATTGTTTTTTATATCTGTATATTCAATAACATATTTTTGGGAAAGTATTTTTTTAATTTTTACTACATCTTCTCTTTTTTCATTTGGATGAAATTTAAAATATACTTTATCAAATTTTTTCACTAATGCATTAATTATTTTATCTAACTCGTGCATAAACGTTTCAAAATCGACATATACTTGATATAAATGCTGATTAAAAAAAATGCAATTATTCGTATTTTTAGAAAAAGAAAGAGCTGTTGGTCTTGAATGTAATTTATATTGCTTTATATTCCGCTTTATAGAATATTCTGAGAATTGAATTACACCAGAGAATATTTTATCAGCCATGTGATAAAAATAACCATTATCATGATTTGTCACTCTTATATCTGGAAATCCAATTACGTATTGAAGAAAAAATTTAAGTAAAATGGACTTCGCATCACTACCTTGAAGTTGCGTATTAAAAAGTATAGGCGTTGCTGTACCATCTTCTATAAGAAAAACTTTAGCTTTAGCTTTACTGAATTCTTGAATTACTATTTGATTACTAAGTTGAATTTCTGAAAAAACAATTAATGTGTCATCGTTGTTAGGTTTGATACTTTTTTTTATTTGGGCAATTTTATATTTAGCAGCCCAGTAATTTCTGATTAATTCTTTTACATTTATAGCTGGTAATTGAATATTTGGTAGTCTTATCAAAGAACTATCAAGTTGAACTGGAACAGTAATGTATGTGATTTGACTAACAGTTTCAGTATTTAGATATTTTTCTAAATCTGTAATATGATAAGTATTGTTTAAAAGTATATATAGCATTGAGAATTACAGTTCGTTTGTTAGATTGAATTTTCTAACCGCTAAAAATAAAAATGAAATTATGAAAGAGAAGCATATTCCTATTATTCCTAATAAATAGCTCATACAAATACTTAAAATACAGAATATTGCTAATACTTGTATAGATAATACCATTATGCTTTTGTCTTTATTTAAAGCGTAAAGAACATAATGAGGAACGAAGGATATAGATTGTATAAGGTTAGATATCAGTAATAAAATTAGTATATACCAATAATGACTATATGATTTTGTTTGAATAAAGAAAAAAGAACTATACACCAATACAATTATTATTAACGAAAATGCTATACCATATTGAATTATTTTTTTAACGATATTCATCTTTAAGTCTGCTCTATCCTTTTTTTGATTTTGATAACTTTGTACTAAATTAGGATAATATTGCGATAAAATACCAGTATCTAACAAGGTTAATAAAGAATTAGAAAAATTGCTATAAAAAGAGTATATGCCAAGCGTACTTGTATCTGTGAACAATAACAATATGTATCTATCCATACTAAATAAAGCTCTCCAGCATAAAGTATTAGCAAACATCATTTTAGATGCGATAATTCCCTTTTTTATCCAAAAAAAGTCTACTTTTGCTGAACTCCACTGAAACCAGTCTTGCTTAATTAAATACCACATTCCTATTAAACAAGCGGTTAAACTACCTAATATCCAAAATATAAACACTTCATTTAGCCCAATGTGAAAGTTAAAAAACGCATAAAAAAATAGTAGGTAAGTCCACGCACCTAATCTAAAAAATGCTACTGTCTGCGCTAAAACTACTTTTTTTAAGGAAACTAATAAACGGAATAATTCTTGTGAAAAATTTTCTAAGAAAAGGAGTAAATAAAAAAAAGACACCCATTTCCAACTAATGATTTTGAAGATAAATAATGAAATAGAAGATAAAAAAACAAAAAGGTAAGAACATAAAAAAAATATAAAATGGTTTTTTATTATTCTACTATAATCACTTTCAGTGCTTTTTAATATTTCTCTTTCAGAGAAAGTATAGAAGTCTGCCCCGACAATAAACAAAGCATAAGTAATAGTTGCGGTGAATAGCCCATAAAAGCCCATTTCTTCTACGGATAAGTTTTTTGCAAGAAAGAACATTAATACAACTCTACCTACTAAACCAGCTACCCTTAGAAAAAGGCTTACATAAGTTATTTTATTATTTTTTAGTAAGTGTAAAAGATGAGTTTTCAATTTCAAAAATTTGAACACAAATTTATAGAGTTAATCAACTTTATTGGCTTTTAAAAGGATTACCTGTCTTATAATCTAATTTAGCCACTTTCCCCAATATTCCTTCATAATACTTAGGGTGCATCCCATCACCTGGGCGAATGACTCGTATATTTTCTTCTGTAAAGATTTCTCCTGCTTTTATATCCTTTACAACATAAATAGAGCGTTTGAATAGTAGGCTTTTCTTTTCCGTTTCTTGCACGCCATATTGAACATGACCGAGTGATTGCCAAGCACGTTCCGTTTCTACGACCATTGCTTTTAGTTCGTTGGGTTCGAGAGAAAAGGCAGAGTCAACACCGCCTTCGGCACGGCTTAGGCAAAAATGTTTTTCGATAACCGTTGCGCCAAGTGTCACTGCAGCGCAAGGGACACCAATACCCATCGTATGGTCGCTTAATCCTACTTCACAATCGAACAATTCGCGTAGGTGTGGAATGGTGCGCATATTGGAGTTTTCGGGCGATGCTGGATAGTTACTCGTGCATTTTAGAAGAACCAAATCTTTACAACCATTTGCACGCAAGACTTCTACTGCTTCTGAAAGATTAGCTAAATCACTGGCTCCCGTGGACATAATCACTGGCTTGCCTGTACGGGCAACCTTTTTAAGCAACGGGAAGTGGTTATTCTCGAACGAAGCTATTTTGTGAACAGGTGTGTTCAAATTTTCTAAAAAATCTACTGCGGTATCATCAAATGGCGTAGAAAAACACAATATCCCGTTATCTTCAGCGCATTTATACATAGCTTCATGCCATTCCCAAGGAGTATATGCTTCTTGATACAATTCATAGAGGTTTCGATTCACCCAGAGTGATGTTGGGTCGTTTATATCAAATAGACCGCCTCTATGATTGATTGTAAGCGTATCTGCTGTATATGTTTGTAGCTTTATAGCATCAGCTCCACATTTTGCTGCTACTTCAATAATTTTCAACGCTCGTTCAAGCGATTGATTGTGATTGCCTGACATTTCAGCAATAATAAAGGGTTTATGATTTTGCCCTATTGAATAATTAGCTATTTTCATTTAAATTGTTTTTTACAGTCCGCTAAGATAAAATAAAGTGCTGTATAGAAGTTTGTTGAATTGGGTAATAGGTATTTAGTGTTTAGTAAATAATTTTCTAAAATAGAGATTAATCACAAGATTCTAAAATGCAACCTCCCCAAGAATAGCCTACACCAAAGCCAGCTAAAAGTATTTTTTTTTGATTGTTTTTTTTACTTTGTAAAAATTCTTTAATCGCAATAGGAATAGTCGATGAAACAGTATTACCGCAATTTTCTAAGTGTATAAAAAATTTTTCTGTTGGAATACCTATTTTTTTTCTTATAAAATCAAGCATATATCTGTTAGCTTGATGAAAAATAAAAGCATCAATTAATGGTAATGTAGTTTTATTTTTTTCAATGACTTTTTCAACTAAGATAGGTACTGCTTTTGATGTAAAGTTAAAAATTGCGCTTCCATTCATATATAAATTGTCGTCATTTTTAACAAAAGTGCTATCATTATAAATATCTTCCCCCTTTTGAAAGAAATTTCGCATACCTCCATTTTTCACAATTAAGTTCTCTGCACCACTTCCATCTGTTCCGAGAATAAAGTCTCCAATACAAAACAATCCTTTTTCTGTTGATATTATAGTAGCTGACGCAGCATCTCCAAAAATTGTTAAGTTTGATTTATCATTAGGGTGTATGAATTTACTATATGTTTCTGCTGTTATCAATAATACTTTTTTTGCTATTTTGCTTGCTACAAGAGCCTTTGCAATACTTAGTCCATACACATAGCCTGAACAACCTAAATTAAAATCTAATGCACCTGTACTTGTCGAAAGCCCTAGTTTATGCTGTAAAACACAGGCAGTAGTAGGGAGGAAATAATCAGGGCTTTGAGTACAATAAAGTATAAAATCAATGCTTTCTCGCTCTATTGAATATTCTGAAAAAAGTAATTCCACCGCTTTTATTGCTAAGTCACTAGCAAATTCATTATTTTCTGCTATTCCCCTAGAATATATACCTGTCTTTTCTGCAATTTTATCTATTGACCATGCAGGAAATTTTATGTTTATTTCTTGATTAGTCAGTTTTTTTTCTGGCAAATAGTAGGTAATTGCATTAATGTAAGTACTATTATTCATGTTTAGATAAAACTAAAGTAAATAGTTCATTTATAGTGGATTGTTTTTCTAAATCATCATCTGTTATTTGCACATTATACTCGTCTTCTATCATATTAATAACAACCATAGAAGTGAGAGAATCCCACGATGAGAGTTGTTTAAACACCGTATCTTGTTCAACAACCTCATTGTCTGTAAGTTGCTCTGAAAATTTATCGATAAAAAAAATTATATCCTTCATAAAAAATTTACTTTAAGTATTGGGGCTAAATTAATTAGTATTATTTTTCTCAGTCGATTGCTCAAAAAATCATAAATAACTTCCTTGTAGTCAGTTATTTATAACTTTTTTCTCAACGACAAAATAATACTAATTAATTTTGAACGCCCACTTATATGTTATTATATGTTAATAAAAGTATCATGCATTATTATAGCTTGTCCAGTAATAACTATTTTTTCATTAACGTCTGTAATATAGGTATTTATAACAGCTTTTTTTTTCTCATTTTCAACAGAAACGATAGTAAATATAGCCTTATATCTAGTTTCTACATACATTGGACGGCGAAACTCCATAGTTTGTGAAAGATATATTGTACCTTCGCCTGGAAAGATTGTACCAAATACTTTTGAAAAAACACTACCTCCCAAATAGCCATGTATAATAGGTTTTTTAAAAAGACTGTTTGCAGCGTATTCAGTATCTAAGTGAATAGGATTATTATCACCAGTAATTTCAGCAAAAGAAACTACCTGTTGCTGGCTAAATAAAAAACTATATTCAAAAGTATAACCGATTTTGTACATATATATTATAATTTTTTATAAATTTTATTATACATATTTTCTTTTATTATTTGCCACTCATTTTTTAGTAAGGCTAAACCTACAACATCTAAAAATTTACCATCTTTGAGAACATGTTGGCGATAGAAGGCTTCTCTTCTAAATCCAAATTTTTCATGCATTTGTATAACCTTTTCATTAGAGGTTATAACTTCACACCGTAATTTATTCATTCTTAGTTCATTGAACACATATTCTAAAACAGAATATTCAACTTTTGCTCCAATACCAGCACCACGTATATTGGTATTTCCTAAATAAAATGCCCAGTAACAGCTACTAAACAAGGAACTAATTCCTGTGACTGATGCCAGACCAACAGCAGTATTTTCATATATAATAATCCAGTATCTACTCGATATATCATCTTTTATTCTATTAAACCATGCTTCTTGTTGCTCAGTTGTAATTTGGTCAGATGTGTACATATAAGATGCAACTTCTGGCGAATTTCTCCATTGACGTATCATTTCGAGATCATCATAATCTACTAATTTAAGTTCAATATTCATATTTTTTAGTTTTAGAATGAATAATTACATCAATAAACTTATTTTTCCAAAAACAATGTTCTTTTAGCGTAGCTTCTTTATTAAAACCAGCTTTTTCTATTGCTTGATAGAGATGAGGTCGTAAATCAAAAGCGTAGGTGAAAAGTTTATGAAGATTTAAATTCTCAAAGGCGATTTTTTCTATCAAAAATAAATAGGTTAGCCAATGAAATTCAAAAAAATCTTTTTCTAATGCTGTGTCCATAATAAATGAAATTTCAGCATTTTTATCTATCCAATTGATATGTACCAAGCCGCCATAGCCAATACAAACATCATTTTCTATGTAAGAAAAAAGGATTTGATTGGGTTGATTTTGTTCAAAAAGTTTCGCTACAGTATGCTCAAAGTACAAATCTTGATCTTGAATAGTCAACGGTTTCGCTTGACGTAGGTGATATAGTTGTTCGTTACGCCACTGCATGATTGAGTACTTATCTTCATCACGTATCGGAACGATTTTATACTTACTTTTCTCAACAGTCTGTATAGAAAGACATTTGTAACTCCTCATTTTTTTATCGAACTTTGAATAGAGGTTCAAGTGGAACGCATTTTAAAATGCCTTGCAATGAACCTTTTTGTATAGCTGTTTTTACTTTTTTAAAGTATTTTGAGTAACTACTCATTAATGCTTTAACATGGTTTTCGGTATGAGAATGTGACATATTATGTGTGCCAAACATCAAAATGCCATTCTCAAACATCTCTTGCATCAAAAGAGTTTTGAGTTGTGCAGTGCTAAACAAAGCGGTATCTTTTATGATAAAAAAAGACCATACAGGATAGCCACTTACACTAAATATATCTTGTAGCTCTTCTTTTACTATCAACGCATTAAGCTGTTCGATGAGCATTGCGCCTATTTTGTTCAAATACTCGACTATAGGCTCTTGCTGTAATTTATTCAAAACCGCATAAGAAGCGGCTAAAGATAAGAGTTCGCCACCAAAAGTAAAAGAGAAAAAAATATCTTCCATCACTTTCATATATTTTGCTTTACCTGCAATAGCGGATATTGGATAACCATTGGCTAATCCTTTTCCAAAAGTTGCTAAGTCGGGTGTCACACCGAAAAAGGCTTGTGCACCACCATTTGCAAAGCGAAATCCAGTAATCGTTTCATCGAAGATAAGCAATGCACCATGTTGATGGGTCAAGTCGCGTACACCTTCCAAAAAACCTGGATTGGGTGGTGTGACATTGACGGGTTCCATGATGACGGCAGCTACTTTTCCGTCAAGTTCTTTTAATTTTTGTTCTAAACTATTGAGGTCATTGTAGTTAAATTTGTGCGAAAGGGCTTTCGTCGCTTCGGGAACACCTGCATCTCGGGTCGTAGTGCCAATATACCAATCATGCCAACCATGATAGCCACAAAGAATAATATGGTCGCGCTTCGTATAAGCACGTGCTACACGGATTGCGCCACTTGTTGCATCACCTCCATTTTTACCAAAACGTACCATTTCGGCACAAGGCACCATTTCGCATATTTTTTCTGCTACCAAAAACTCTAACTCGTGTGGCAAAGAAAAAATTGTACCGATTTTAAGCTGTTTTTCCACAGCCTTTACAACAGTTGGCTCATTGTAGCCAAGCGTAATAGACATTAAACCGTTTATAAAGTCAATATATTTGTTCCCATCTACATCCCACACATTTGCTCCTTTTGCTTTTTGAATAAAAAAAGGAGAAATACCAAAAGGATACTGCGTTTTGCTTTTTGAAAAAGTCTGAGACCCTAAGGGTACTGTTTTTTCAGCGCGTGCTAATAATGCTTCCGACTGGGCATAACGGTGTTTAGGAGTGGTTTCCATATTCTCTTTTTGTATTGATTTATCATATCCTTCATTTCGCATAAAGGAAGTATTTATTGCTTTGATATCTGGATTATTTTCCAAAAAAACAGCATAGTCTAACCATGTTTTTTCTATCCCTAAACATTGGATTAAGACTTCGATAAGGTCAAAATCCTTTTGTTCATCAACGGTCATCCGCAGATGCCCATAGTTATGTTTTGTGCCGATAAAACAATCAGATTTGAATAACGTTCCTTCTTTGAAGGTAGAGTTTTTCCAGATATAGGGTGTAACGTGTTCGCGTTCAGAGGGTTGTATGGCTTCTTCCCATGCTTTTTTTAAGGCAGAAAATTTGAACACTTCTACGTCTTGCCCATCAGGATAATGTGGGTCAAGGGTGTTAGAACAGTAGTCTAAATCATTTTTTAGTGCAAAATCAATTACCGCATCTATGAGTTTAGGGTCAATCAATGGGCAGTCGGAAGTAAGCCGTACAATGTAATCTGGATTTTGACTTTCAAGAGCTTGGTAAAATCTATCCAATACATCGTTTTCAGAACCTCTCGAAACATTACAAACGATTTGCTGACATAAATCAACGATGGCTTGGTCTGTCGCATTAACAGTAGTTGCTACGATGAGTTGATTTATTTTTTTAGATTGCAAAATTCGCTCTACATGAATTTGTAAGAGGGATTTTCCTTCAACTTGTTTAAGAACTTTATTCGGCAGCCGAGTTGAAGTTGTTCTTGCTTGGGTTATTGCTATAATCATGACCAATTGATAGGACTCAATAATTCAGGTGAAGAAACAACTATTTTGTTCACTTCTTCAATTATGTTTTGTGGCAAATGATAAGATAGTGCTTTAATATTTGATTGCAGTTGGGCAATAGTATCTACTCCAACAATAACACCATCAATACAAGGATTTTGATAGACATACCCTAAAGCTAAAGATTCCATTGAAATACTTAAGTCATTACAGAGTGTCTGTAAAAGATTTAAGTAGTTGTAAAGCGGTTTGAGTTTGATAGGCAAATTGTCCAAATTCATAAAGAACAACCCTTGCAAAAAAACGGAACGAATATGAATAATTTTACTTTTTGCTTTTGCTTTTCTTATAAGGCTTCCTCGCATATTTTCATTATCTAACAAATTGAATGGAAGTTGAATAACATTTATACGTTCGTCTTCTAATACTTTTTCAAAATCCTCATTTGTATATATTGATATTCCAATATGTTTCACTAAACCTTGTAACTGTAAAACCGCTAGTTCGTCTAATAATTTAGAATTGTTAAAATAATCATTAATGGAATGAAAAGAGCAAATTTCTAATTGATTAACTTTTAATCGCTGTAAAGAATGTTCTAGCCATTGCGATAAATGAATTTCATCAGAAACACTCTTGAATTTTGTTGCAATATTAAATTTAGAATTAAATTTTTTATGAAACGAACCAATCGTACTGATAGAATCTCCGTAAGCATCAGCAGTATCTAAGGTACAGATACCTTGACGATGTGCATATTCAAGAATTTTATAACTCTTTTTTTTTAGAGGTTTGCCTTGCTTATTATTTATCCCATAATTAAGACCAAGCTGCACTGTTCCTAGTATTAACTTAGAATTTAGGTTTTTGCTATTGTCTTGCACTTTCTATTTAAATCAATTAGCTCTGAATGTTTGTGAATTAAATCTTCGATTTCTGAAATTCTTAATCTATTCGCACTGTATTTTTCAATTAATAGTTGAAAAAAATCGTAATCCTCTTGAAAATCTAAAGTCAGTCGTAAGTCAGACGTGTCGTGCGTATTAGAATAATTAATCAATTGTATATCTTCACGAGTACCATTATAAAAATATGGTGTTACGTGTTCTCGATCGTCTTTTGTGCTACTATTTATATATGCTTTTTCTAACATTTCAAAAGAAAATATTTCAAAATCCATACCTTTTGGGAAGGTTCGTTGAAGGGTGTTAGAAAGATATAGATGGTTAGGTGTTAAGTTATTATTTTCCAAATAATAATTTAAGCCTTTATTTATTTCAGATGCGTCTATTAAAGGACAGTCGGAAGTAACTCTTATAATTATATCTAAACTAAATTTAGTGGCACAATGATAAAATCTTGATAACACATCATGTTCACTACCCCTATAAACAGGGCAATTTAGTTGTTTCGCTATTTCTATGATTTGATTATCCGCTTTATTTGAAGTAGTCGCTATGTATATAGGGATATTAGTCCTTTTTAGACGACTAATATGATATTCTAATAGCGTTTTTTCTTGTATTTTTAAAAGAATTTTAGATGGTAATCGAGTGCTTCTCGTTCTTGCTTGGGTGATAATACCTATATTCATAAAGTAACAAAATACGTAAATATTATTTATTTATTTATTTATTTATTTCCGCTCTTTTGTGAATAGCACTGAAATATTGGCAAAGTTAAATTTTTCTTACTGTAAAATATTAAGTGATAGAAAATGGATTGATTTCAAGCAGCCATGTTCCAAAATTTCTCCCATTGGTTGTTAACTTTTAGTTGAACGAT
>JAYWHK010000207.1:0-22999 GCA_043777755.1 Saprospiraceae bacterium | reverse complement strand
ATAAAAATAAAAAATTGATATTTTGCTATAAATTAAAATATTATTTTTCAAATTTTTTAAAAATGTTATGTTTTTAGAAAACTGGAACATCGAGTAGATAATGAAAAAACAAGTACTTTCAATCTTAACAACACTTGTTGTCGTATTTTTTTTAAGCGTTCACTCTTTTGGGCAAACCATTACGCTTGCAATAGCCATGCCTATACCTGCAGGCTCTACTGACTGCAGCTATAACGGTATCCAATTTACACGTACAGGTGCAAGTGGCGGACGTAATATATTCACTGGTAATATGCCAAATGGTTCTGGTGGTTTTGAGAGTGCAACAATTCAATACAACAACTCACGATGGGAGTTGAGGTTCACAGCAGATTTAGCACTTGGTTATTACATTGTAAATACAAGCTCACCGAACCCACCATTGTTATTACCTTGGACAGATGATTTACTTCTTAATTGTGGTACGCTTTCCATAGGTTCCATTGTTCTGCCAGTTGAACTCATCAACTTTGATGCAACTATTGATGGTGGTCAAAACCACCTCACATGGCGCACCGCTTCCGAAAGCCAAAACAAAGGTTTCGACATCGAGCGCAGCGCAGATGGTGTTCGTTTTGATAAAATCGGCTTCGTCGCAGGAAAAGGTACAACCAATCAAGTGCAAAATTACCGCTTCGAGGACAACACTACGTTCTCCTCTCCTTTGGAGAGGTCGGGAGAGGTCGTCTATTACAGGTTAAAACAACTCGATTTCGACGGTCGTTTTGAGTACTCAAAAATCATCGCAATAGACAGCAAAGGCGAAAACGTAGCAAGTGTTTTTCCAAATCCAAGCACTGGACTTTTTACGATTGCGGGCGTGGAAAATATGGAAGACGAAACCTTTACGCTGATAAACAGCATCGGACAAACCTTGTCTATCAATGTTCAAAACGATGGACAAATCGATATGTCAGCGTTTCCTTCGGGCGTGTATTATTTGCGGGTAGCGAGTAACGGACAAGTGATGAAGTTGGTGAAGGAGTAACAGCCTCCCTAAATCCCTCCAAAGGAGGGACTTCCCAACGTAGCAACGACCGACACTTAGCGTTGGGTTTTAACCCAACGTATTCGATGTATAAATGCGAATATTGGGTTAGATAATCAATGACAATAGAAAACTGATGAAAATCTACTCTCTTTTTGTCATTCAGAGTGCGAAGCACGTGGAATCTCGCCCTTAGGTTCTCTCGTAGTGTGGGATTTCTCCGCTAAAGCTACGAAATGACAAAAAAAGAGTAGATTTACGTTACCACAGTTTTGTTATTAACAACATTTCTGATTAAAAATAGCGTTTTCAACCCAATATTCGCATTATTATAAAAATAAAAAAGGACAAAATCGTAATGATTTTGTCCTTTTTTGTTAGTGACAACGTTTTGATAAATTCTTGATTTTGAAAAAAAGTATTTTCTCACCATAAAATAGGCTGAATTTGTCATTTTTTCATACATTTGTAACACAATCAAAGTTCAATCTTACAAATGGTCAAAAAAACGCTATTTTTTCTTTTTTCTTTACATCATTTCGCAGCATTTTCGCAATCGGATTCTCTAAAAAACAACATCAATGAGTTCAATCAAGATGCGGTTGAAAACCTAATTCTTTCAACTCAAAACGACAATGGCTTTGAGTTGAACACCGCTTTTGAGCATTTAGAACATTTTGCCAAACACAAAATAAACCTAAATAAAGCCTCTCGGGAAGACCTTACCGCTTTGCAGCTACTCTCGCCGATGCAAGTGGAAGATTTTTTTCAGTACCATCAAAAATTAGGCGATTTGATAGCGGTACAAGAACTACAAGCGATTCCTTCTTTTGATATGGCGACCATCAAAAAAATCCTTCCTTTTGTAAAAGTTTCTGGCACTGTTGATGATTACCAAGTTGGATTGAAAGATATGGTTCAAGATGCTGACAATCAATTGTTTGTGCGAAGTACAACCTTTTTAGAAAAATCATCAGGCTTTCAAAATGGAAAATATTTGGGCAATAATTTTCAGCATTATATTCGTTTCAAAAGGGCTTTTGGTACAAAATTTAGCATGGGTTTTACCCTTGAAAAAGACCGTGGCGAACCTTATCGCTACGAAAAAAAGATTGTCGGAGCTGATTTTATGTCAGCACATTTGGCATACAAAGGAAGGCGATTTCAAGTGATTTTTGGCGATTTTATGGCAAATTTTGGACAAGGACTGGTACTTTTCCAAGATTTTGCGCCAGGGAAAAGCCCATTTATTACAGATTTGAAACGTCAGCATCGAGTTATCAGACCTTATACATCGGTTGCCGAATCGAATTTTTTACGAGGAGCTGCCATGACCTACCAAATCAATAAAAACATAGATTTGACGGCTTTTGCTTCTTACCGCAAACGAGATGCAACGGTTGATTTAGATACGACACAGGCTTTTGATGAAGTTTTTGTGTCTTTGCTCAACAGTGGTTTGCACCGTACAGAAGCCGAAATTGCCAATAAAAACGCCATACAAAACCTAACTTTTGGTTCTTCCGTAAAATACAAAACAAACAATAAACAACTGGGAATCAACCTATTGTATAATAAATTTGACAAACCTTTTGAGCGTAGCCTAAAACCTTACAATCAGTTTGCTTTTAGAGGACAACCGCTACTCAATGCCAGCGTAGATTATGCTTATGTATATCGCAATTTTAACTTTTTTGGAGAAACCGCCATCAGCGATAATGGCGGAAAAGGAACAGTGAACGGATTGCTTGTAGGAATGGATAAACACTTGAATATGAGTATTTTGCACCGTTATTACCAAGCGAATTATCAGTCACTTTTGGCAAATCCAATAGCAGAAGCCCTGGGTGCAACCAACGAAAATGGGCTTTATGCAGGTGTTAGTATTTTGCCTACGCAAAAATGGAAAATCGAATCTTATTTGGATTTTTGGAAAAACAATTGGCTGCGTTTTCAAATCAATGCGCCAAGCAACGGCTATGAGTTTTACAATCGAATCACTTTTACGCTAAAAAGAAAATTAGATGTTTATCTCCAATATCGGGTAAAATCCAAAGAGCGAAACAGTAGCGAAAGTACGTTGCTTATATCACCGCTGGCGTTTGAAAAAAGACATCAGCTGCGTTTGAACTTGCAATATCAAATCACGCCTGAGATAGAGTGGGAGAGCCGTGTGGAGTATGCGCAATACGAAAAAGAAAGCACCAATTCCAAAGGTTATTTGTTGTATCAAGATTTAAAATTTAAACCCAAGGGTATTCCGTTTTCCTTCACGGCACGTTACTGCCTTTTTGAAACCGACGATTACAATTCGAGAATCTACGCTTTTGAGAATAGTTTGATGTATTTGTATTCGATTCCAGCTTTGTATGGAAAGGGAAGCCGCTTTTATTTCAACCTACGTTATACACCACTTAAAAATCTAATGATAGAAACTCGGTTTGCTCAGAATTTCCTGCCCAACACGGATAGCGTCGGAACAGGCAACGAAACAGTCCTGGGCAATACAAAAACAGAAATTGGCATACAAGCAAGGTATAATTTTTAAAAACCAAAATGATACATTATGAAATGGCTAACCATCGCTTTCTTTTTTTTAGCGATTCATCAAATCAAATCACAAACAGTAGATTACTACTTGAATCGAGCGGACAAAAAAATAGAGGCAAAAGATTATCAAAGCGCATTGGAAACCCTACAAAGAGGTACGGAGCTTTTTTCCAATGAAGCGACACTCTATACAAAGATGGGATTTTGTGAAAAAAAATTAGGACATTACCTATCCGCTGCAAAAATTTTTGCTTACGCAAAAGTACTCGATAGTCGCAAAGAAAATGCACTAATTGACGGAGCGTTAAAAATTTCTTCTTTTTTTTAAAAACACTAATTGTTGATTATCAGCAAGTTAGAATTAATGCGAAAAAAAAGATTAATTTTTTTTAATTTTTTTTGAAAAAAATTTGGAAGTCTGGGAAATATGGTTGTATATTTGCACCGTAATTGAGAAACAAGGGTGCAAAAACGTACTTAAAGTTTTGAAAGATGCGAAAGTAGCTCAGTTGGTAGAGCACGACCTTGCCAAGGTCGGGGTCGCGAGTTCGAGTCTCGTCTTTCGCTCAAATTAAATATCTGCGATAAAAAATGTCGTGGATATTTTTTTTAAAAGTTCATTAATATTGTTACCCGGGTGGTGAAATGGTAGACACGCAGGACTTAAATAGGTTTTAGTAATGAAAATAAAATCGAAGTCTATTGATGATTCTTACTTTATTAAAGTTTGTAATCAATCAAATTCTATGGCATCAGCAGCTGCGACCCTTGGCATTCATTTTAATTCATTTAAAAAGAAAGCTATTGCGTTAGGCTGTTACAATCCCAATCAAGCAGGAATAGGAGTACGTAAAAATTCTCCTAAAATTCCAGTCGAAGATATTATATACCGCAACCTATATCCCCATTATCAAACTTATAAGTTGAAAATGAGGTTGTTTGACGAAAAAATCAAACAAAGAAGTTGTGAACAATGTGGTATTAAAGATTGGAATGGAAAATCTCTTGAGATGGAGTAAGGACAACTCATTCATTAAAAAACTTAATGATAGTATGTCCCAATTGTCATAGTCAGACCGAGACATTCAGAGCAAAAAACATAAAATTGAGTGCTTAAAGAGAAATCTTTAATGTAGAATTGCTTAAATTCGGGGAAGCCTTACTCTTCAAGAGTTGGTAATCCCGAGCCAAGCCTCACTTAGTTGAGGAAGGTGTAGAGACTTAACAGGCAATACCTAAGGTTTTCTAACTAAGGTAAAGAGAAAGTCCAGACCACAAATCTTAACATTGATGTTAAGAGCGTTGAAAAACGTAGCAGGTACGAAAATCCTGTGCTTTCGCGAGCGTGCGGGTTCAAGTCCCGCCCCGGGTACCTATTTTTATATTATACATTCCTATTAGCTTAATTATCAGAACTTTATGATAATTAAGCTATACTTATTTTAGCACAAATTTTAGTATGGTTACTATTACGTAGTATAACCGACTAGAAAAAAAATGCCTACTACCCAGCTATATTCTATACCTACTTTAAAGCGCAATACGCAATGGTATATAGAGTACTTCCAATTAGATAAAAACGGCTGCCGTGTGCCGAAATCTCAAAAGAAATTAAAGTGTAACCTTAACAGAATCAAGGATTTACAGAAAAGAGAAGAAGAAGCTGTTAGACAGCTTAATATCATCAAATCTAAGTTAGGTTTTAAGACCCAAACCATCTACAACTTACATGAAATGCCTATCAAAGATGCTTTAAAGGCGGCTTTAAACATCAAAATCGCTAACGTCAAGTCCGAAAATCCCAACAGGATTAACAAAACAATTCAAGTCTATGGTGATACGCTAAGGCTGTTTGATTTATTCCTCCTTAACAAAGGAATGTCGGATATTATTGTGTCTTCTTTTAAACAAGTTAATGCGCTGTTCTTTAAAGACTTCCTACAAGCTCATAAGACAAAGCAAGGAACGAAATATAGACCACGTAGCATAAATAACCACCTCGCCTATATGAACGCCTTATTTAACGAATTAAAGAAGCGTGAGTATGTTCCTATCAATCCATTTTTTGAAATCGGCTATATGCACGAAGGCGAACCTATCCGTCGCGCCTTTGAACCTGACGAGCGAAACGCTGTACTGCCAGAAATATTCAAAAATCCTGCGTTGTCATTCGCCGTATTACTTATCTACCGTACAGCATTGCGTCCAATTGAAGTCGTACAGCTGAAACCCAAAAATTTTGATTTTCAGCGTGGTTTGATTCGATTAGGCTCGGAACACTCTAAAGCAAGGGAGTTGCAATACGTCACCATTCCTGCTGACATATTGCCATACTTTAAAAATAGGGTGGAGCAAGTGCCAAAAGACTGGTATATTTTTGGCGAAAAATTAAAGCCACATGATTCTAAAATGGTAGGCGAAAAAATCCTTTCAGGAATCCACAAAAAACTTATAAAGAAACTTCTAAAAGAAGGTATTTTAAAAAATATTGAAGGGCTGCATCTGTACAGCTGGAAAGATACTTGTGCTTTTGATAGCATCGCTGAAGGCTATGACATCTATTCTTTGATGAAACATTTTAGACATAAGGATATTACGACCACTCAGAAGTATTTTAACCGAAAAGGCGTAATCAACGAAAAAGCCCAAAAGAGTACAATAGGCGTGTTGCCTACTTTTTAGACATAAAAAAAGGCTTTACGAACTTTTCCGTAAAACCTTTTAACGTATTTTTATCTTTTCTTCGCCACAAAATTACGACATTTATTCAATAAAAAAAGTAAATATTTACATTTGTAGTAAATATTTACTTTTTTTATATGTATGTTTCACTATTTAGCATTATCTTTGCATAGTGTTTAATAGGATAGGGTAGCTTATTTTCCACCGAAATAGCACCCAAATAACACCTAAACAGGCACTCAAATAACACTCAACACATAAAATGGCTAATTCGTCCCACTCAAATAGCACTCAAATAACACCCAAACAGCCACTCAAGGAGCGTTTTGTTTTACCGGGCCTTCTCTCAAAGGCAAGTATCATGCAGCTTAAAGGCTTTAAAACCGCAAAAGCATTGCGTACACTGCTCACTGATGGCTTCTATATCCGTGTTTTTGGCATGGAAAATCTTAGAATAATGAAGTATCGCAAGTGCTTTTATAACGATGAAGTGGAGCTGCTAATAACCGCCCTGAATCTTTCTGATTTGGAGATTGATAACCTTCTAAAAATTCAGTTCAATGTGGAGTAATTTTTTCTAACTTAAAATATATAACTATGCTTTATTTTGATTACAATCCGAAAGAAATTACCGAAAACGAATTAACGATAAAGAATCGTGAGCTGTTGGATAACAGTACATTCGTACATGGTGATACTGTCAAATTAAAAGGTGATACCAATAGTCCTATTATGGCTGTAACGGCTGTAAATATAGAAACTATAAATTTCCAATACCAAAAACATAGCCGGTCCCAGGTGACAACAACTTGTAGCTGGTACAATAAGTCAAGGCAGGAATTTTCAAATCAAAAATTCAGTGGCTTGTGCTTAGAAAAGATTTAGTTTTGTTTTAGTTTTGATAAGATAGATTTTGTGTGCCTTGTGTAGAAATATACAAGGCTTTTTTTATCCCTCTAAAAAAAAATATACTCAACACTTGTTTAAGTAAAATATTATACATACCTTTGCATATCATTTTAACAAACTCGCAATTTAATAAAAAATGACTACTTTAATCAAACTAAAAATATTTTTAAAAAATAGAAGGGCAGCCGTTGATGTGCCTACACCTTTTGCTTTCCGCAAAACGAGTGGTCATTATAAATCGCGAGTTTGTAGCGGCTGTTTCTTCTTTATATACAAACTCGCAAATTTATGACAGTATTACAAAGCACCAGTGCCGAACTCATCAACATCAATTGTTTATTGGATTTAGGCTTAGAGAGCTGTAAGCTCGTAGGAGCAAAGACAGAATCGTTGGAACTTCAAACCTTCAAGCAAGCAATGGAGGAATTTTTAAAGACGATAAAAGAAAAGAATAAGAAGATTATTCTAATGATTGAGGACGCTGATAATCAGTAAGCAAACAAACAACATCAAAAAGAAAAGGCTGTCACCACCGAAGTGGGACAGCCTTTTGCTTTGAATATATAACTGAAAACTTACGCCAAACTATTAATCAAAGGAGCTTCTTTTGCTTTGCGATTAAACAAGCCTTTGAAGGTAATGATGTAGGAAAGATTAGCAAATACATAAGATAAGGCTAACTTCCAAAACGTTGCACCTCCGAACAACAAGAATCCAATTGCCAAGGAAATACCTATTGCCAGGACCCGGACGGCTCGACTTTCAAGCCGTTGAATGCCAGGAATAAAACTGGACAAAAGCCCAAAAATCAGCACCAAGGCGGAATAAATAGGATCAATCATTTTTTCTAAGACATTCGCTGGTGTGAGCTGCGAAATATCCACCAAGGGAACGATTGTATTGTTGGTGACATTCGCCACAAAGTGCGAATCAGTCACTGCCAAGTACGGTTTTTTGAGCGTTTGCGCTTCAGCCGTATTGGACACAAGAGCGAAGGCAAAAAGCATTGCAATTGTGAAAAAAAACGCTTTAAAAGACGGTTTAAAATTTCTCATTGTATGAATTATATTTGTGAAAAAAAACTTAAAAAAGTTTGAGGTTATTTCTTTGATTTTTTGCCGTTTTTGGTTGTGCCAATCGCCCTGCGAACAGGAGCTTTCAGGGCTGATTCAACGACTTTTACGACCACAAAAGCAAGCGCGCCATACATCAAGCCTTTTGAAAGACCATCACCTATTTTATCGCCCAAATCCTTTTTGGCATCTTCTTTTTCTGCTTGTACTTGAGCATCGTTATTGATACCTTTTTTGTACATATCGGCTGCGCTGATTGTTTTGGGTTTGATAAACGCCCAATAGTATTGACCACCGCCACGCTCAAAACCAATCCATTGACCATTCTCGTGGTATGCCTGAGCATGACCGAATGACTGCCCTTTTTTAACTACTTTAATAGCTTTTCCAAGCCCGTAAGCATCATTGTAGAGCTGTGTATCTTCGCCAGCGATAACATTTACTTTTTGAAAAAAATAAAAGTTGGCATACGACCCGTCCGACATCATTATAGATGGAAAATGCTTTTCTGCATTCTCCATTTCTGTAAGGAGTTGCTTCTTTTTCTTATCGTCAGCGGTTTCCATTCCTACGAGCTTACACCACGCACTGTTCTCACCCATCCACGGTGGACAATCCGATAAAGCACCAATTCGTCTTTTATTCATTTTAAAAAAATTAAAAAATAGTCGCCACCGAAATAGCGACTATCTAACCAAAACATATAATTATCTATGAAAGAAAATGCTAATTAATGTAATAAGTGCCACTTATTGTAAAAAAATAGTTTCCATTAGGCGGTGTAGCGTTTCCAAATTTAGAGATAGATATTAAATTTGGATTGTTCGTATCTGGTTGCGCTTGCAAATCAAAAGCACCAGCACTTGGCGGTTGCTGTTGCGCTCTACCAATGCCTACTGCGTCAAAAATATTTCCTGTAATGTTAAAATTTGGATTGATTGGCAATGTTATTGTAAAAGTTGGAAAAGCACCAGTGATTTGAATATTTGCTTTCAAATTCCATTGTACTTGTCGTCCTACCTTAATGTAGTTAAAACTTGAATCATTTGGCGTTGTCGCAACACAATTGAAAATATTATTTATAGTTGGCTGAAAACGTCCTGACGAAACCAAAGAACCACCGCCACCATTTGGCAGTGTTACTGTATTGCTATTTTGTCCATTCAGCTGACCAGTAAGTTGATTACCGCTTAGGCTCAGTACAAGATTTGATGTTCCCCAAGTAGGAAACCAAGTGCTTCAATTCCATGTTTTTGTAAGAATACTTGGCTTGGTTGCACTCGCTGGGTTCGTGTCATTCCACACATCGCCTATTTTGGGTGCTGTTGGAGCTGTTAAGCCCGTTGTATGGTTTGGAAGCTCATTTATATTACTAATGTCGCCATTGTTAATTATGCTACTTCCAGTTATTTGTATGCCAGACTCAGCGGTGTAGGTAGTTGCCGTTGGCAGTATTACTGTATTACCGTTTGAAATACTTAGGTTGTTACCACTTAAAGACAACTGTTGGTTATCTGTATTAATACTTGTATTGCTAATTACATTTCCACTAATGCCAATCCCTGTACCAGCGGTGTAGGTAGTGCCAGCCGTTGGTGCTTGCCATGTTGCTAAACCATTAGCGTCAGAGGTAAGCACTCGTCCTGCGGCTTGTGTACCATTTTGTAAGGTAAATCCATTTAGAACTGTAAGCCCTTGGGTGAATCTACCGTTACTGGTTACGTCTAATTTGAATGTAGGGTTTGTTGTTCCAATACCGACAGCATTATTAAAAATTCGCATCTGTTCAACACCATTGGTATAATACACCAATGGGAGGTTTGCTGAACAACCGAACCTAAGTCCAGCCGAAAGAGAACTTCCTTGTATGTCTATAAATCCTCCATTATTAAAAATAGTTCCAATCGCAAGTATTTGGATTAGCCCATCGAGTTTGGAAGTTCCAGTATTATGAATTTTAAATGTAGGTGTTGCTGTTCCTATACCCAAATTTCCAGTTCCCGTAAAAACTACATTATTTCCACCCATCGCAATTTTTCTATTACTTGATAAAGGAATGTCTGTTGCTGCTATTCCTTGCCCCAGCTCAAAGTTTCTTCCATTTTTGACAATACCATTTGAAGCCGTTGATTCAACGTCTTTTAAAGAAAAAGAAATATTCGATAAGGCAGTTTGTACATCAAGTGCGGTATTTCCTACTTGTGTTGCACTTGCAGCAATAGGAATACTTGGTGTTTGCCCTGCTGTTTCTGCTGGTAATGTAATACTATTACCGCCAGTAATTGAGATAGAATTTCCAATATTTGACAATGTTTGATTGTCTGTATTAGATTTGTTTAGCCACGTCGAGCCGTCCCAGTAATACAAATCACCAACTGCATTTATTACATTGATAGCATCTAAATCGTTTGGTGTGTATTGCGGTGCTGTTGAGCCAGCAATTTTATCAAAACGCTCTGTGTATGGAATCCAAGAGTCACTCACACCGCTACCAGCTGCACCTACTTGGAAAACGCTTAGTACGTTATTCGTAGGATTGAACCAAAATCTTGAAGCGTTTAAGACTGCTGGAGGATTAGGAGGATTTTTGTTGATATGTATGCCCTGTGCAAACAATGTTATGTTTGAAGCCAAAAAAGCTAAAATAAAAATAATTCTTTTCATTTTAAAAATAAAGTTTATGGATTAGTAACGATGCGTAGATTTCCAGCTACATCAGCATAAGTGTTACCTGTGCTTATGTACATTTTACCTACACCTATACCACCAGCAAAAGCCGCTGTATCATCGTCGAAATATTTTAAATCACGAACATCAAAACCACCGCCATCGCAGCCACAACAACAAGCCTTTTCTACAACAGAAGGTGGTACAGTAATTGTAGGGACAGGCACTAAATTTTTGTACCATTGTTCCCAAATTACGCCATCAGAACTGAAAAAACGAAGTCTTAAATATCGAATCATGTTATCTTATAAGTTAATAGTAAGCCATCAAATAGATTGATGGTACCTGCTTTTAGCGATGGATTGATGCTAACGCTTTCCAATTCAATTGTTTTCAAAATTGTTTTTGGTGGACAAGTATTTGAGAATGTAATCACACGCTCTACTTGTACTTTTTGTACAGGTGCGCCACTATGCCAATACTTGATAGCTCCACTGCTTGTATATGCCTGTGCAAATGTGTTATTTAATAGAGCCAAATTATTTAAGCGCAAAACAGTGTATAACGCCCAAAATTTTTGATTTACATTTGATGGTAAAATACTTGTGTCGTAGATTACTTCCCATGTAAAATTCACATCATCTTCTACCGTATTTGTGATTGCAGTTCCCCATAAATGAATATCTTGCACACGAGCAATAGAAAAAAACTCAGTTGCTGTACTTCCAAATAGGTAATCTTGAAAATCATAATGATCTTGAAAATTATCAAACTTAAAGAAAAAACGGTACAAAGTTGTACCTACTTTGGTAATGTTCAAAGACTTTGCTCCTACTCCAAATTGACCAATGGGGACCAAGTCCAGCAACTTTCCACTTGTAATCCCTACATTCGTGAGATTGGCTAAAGCGTGTGGCATGAACGTTGTCCAAGTATAAACATCGCTTGCGATATTAGAAGGCGTATTGTATGGTACAGCTTCTAATAGGATAGAACTTTCAAGCGGTCCCGTTTTTTCGGTATTGCTTTTTTTGATGTCTATTACAGCATCTTCGCCACATTTGTTATCCTTTTCAGGGTCATAGCATACTTCGCATTTATCTAAAAGTACGCCCGTATTTTCGCCTATTGTCACCGTAGAACCTCCTCCACCAATAGAACCACTTTGATTATTTATTGCTATAAAACTCATTCTGTAATGTCTGTGATGTACATTACCGCTGCCAAACTTCCATTTCGGTAAATTGTCATAGGTAATTGGTTAAGGTTTTTAAATTCAGGACAAGGAAATTCATCAAAGGTAATCATGGGCAATTTGAACATATTATCGCAATCGTGACCCAAAGTAAAAACGCCACCTGGTGCCACAATCATGTTGCCGACCCACATACGATGTGTGCCTTGGTTTTGAATCGTAAAGGCGCGACCAATGTAGCCATTGTGTACGTTTTGCGATTCTTTGATAGTGTCCTGATGTGGAATTGAATTTCTCATTTTTAGATGTAGCTAACTGCCATGTTTAACATATTCGCTGTGCCTTGTGGGTCCTCAGCTGCTTTTTCTTCAATTTTTTCCAAAAAGGCTTTGATGTCAAAACCTGTAAAAGATTGTATATTGCTACAAGAAGTAGCGACACCCATCGCCCATCGCTGCGCTCGGATAGCATCTGCGCCTACTTTTTCTGTAACATTTTCCGTTTCTTCATCGCCGTTTGGCAATTTAGCATCAACGGGAATAGGATTTGTAACCGTGCCTATTTGCGCTACTGGCACTGCCATTCCACGCATCATACCAATACCAGCCATAATTTCTTTTACATACTCTGGTTTTGAGATTGCTTTCGCCATCTGCGTCATTGGGTCTTTTTTAGGCTTTTTCTTGGTAAGTAATAATTTGTCGTTTTCTCTTTCGAGGTCACGACGTTTTTCTACTTCCGCTTGATATTTAGCTTCTGCAAGCTCCGTTCGTTGGCGTTGCAAAGACAGCTCCTGTGTCAAAAACTCAAATGTACGGTTGTCAATTGTGTTGTTGTGATCCATATTACCTATGCCATTTACGGCTTGATTAAGGGCGTTTGATGAAGGTGTTACTTTTGTTACTGCTGTTGAAGTTGTCCAGCCAGCACGTTCCGACTGCTTTACATCTATTTCGTAGCTACCTTCGCCAAGCGTATCCCAAATTTTTAGGAATTGGTCCCACGCTGTATCTTTTGTAAGTTCCTTAGTACTTGCAAAAACATCTGTTTTCAGATTCCCAGCCGTGCGAATCCGAAACATATTTTTGGTTTCACAAGAATAAAACCAAACTCGAATTTTGTCTAATACTAAATCCATGTTTGTGTTGCGTAAGTTTTTTTGTTTTAAAATACAGGGTTGATTCTATCTTTGTGAATGAACCAAACACCAAATTCATAGACTGCATCAGTGTCTGCATCAAACGCTGCTTTGTCTTCACACACAATTTCACTGCGTGAAAAATCAATGTCGCTACGAGTGATCGCCATGCAAGCTGCTTCAGTTCTGTTTGTTGCTTTTTCGATTTCTAATAACGATAGGCTCGAAACAAATTCATTTGCGCCACGGGTCTTGAGCGTAAGGTAAGAGTTATTAAAAACATCATCGCTGACCAATCTTGCGCCTTGCATACCTTTGATAGGCGTACCCGTAATACGAGTAACAGAAATACCAACAACAACGTTATCCGTTGCAATTTCTTTGATTTCCTGCAACGCTGTTCTGTACGTGCCAGTACCAATCTTTTTTGATTGTATGCGAATGTGATTCGCATGATTGATTTTAAATACTTGCTTTTCCATAAGAAATAAAAGAAAAGGCGTTACGAATAACGCCTTTTATATTTTTTTGCTGAGAATTTGAATATTAGTACTTAGCCGAAGTGTATTCCACCCATTTCTCTAAGAATGAAGTTTCATTACCACCTTTCACTAAGTGTCCTTTCATTACGACCACCGCTACATTGCAATAACCAGCTGTGGTTGGTGCAGTTGGTGTAATTGCTCCGTTTGTACCTGTCATTACAACTTTTACCATGTTGTTTTGACCGCCTTGGTACACCAAGCTCGAATCTAAACCAACTGTGTGTAAGGGTCCCGAAGGCAAGGTTTTGTTCGTTAAGTTGCGCTGCGTAACTGGCGGCGCCCAAAAGTCACGGCAAGGAATATCCTCACGGCGAACATCTTGGTTGGTTTGGAAGCTCAATCGTGCGCCAAATAAGGCGTTCATATCTTCTGCTTCTGCACCAGCACCAGCTGCCCACACATTTTCATCAATGTATGAATAAAACAATGCGTTACCAAGGCTTTCTTTACCACCAACAATCTTTGCCTTGGTTGCATAGAACCCAATTTCATGTGCAACGAAAGCATCGTTTTTGTTCAAAATCAAAGAATCCGCTACGAATTTTCCATCTTGTGACGGTTTTTTACCGTCCAAGCCCAACTCGTAGTAAGGAATACCATTCACCAAAAGGATTGGCAACATGATGGTAGATTCCTGTACATCAGCGATTTTCATACCTGCGTTCACCGCTACCTGACGAACCATGTTTAATAGGTCGCCACGGTCACGTTGTTTATCTATTTTAAGTCCCATTGTATAATAAAACGTTTAAAATTTTTTAAGAAAAAATTATTTTTTTACCTGGCACACTGCCAAAGGATTTTTAACCTGGCGTATTGCCAACTGCGGCACTGTGTTTAGTGCCTTCACGTCCGTAGCTGCCTACGGCTTCGTTGTAGCCTGTCCAGCGACCTTCAGAAGAACCTACGCCTTCTACACCTGCCAACTGTCCAGTCACTGCTGGAGAATACAAGCTCGCCAAGTTCACGCCCGAAGTAAAGGCAAATGCCAAACCGCCAATCTTGACGTAAGGATTTTTGAAGTAGTACGCTGCGCCTAAGCCCACCGCTAACTTGCCACCTTCTACCATCATTGCCGCTTGCTTTCTCTTTTCAGCGTCCGTTTCTTTCTGAATGAAATCCGCTTCTTTTACAAAGCCATTCATTACGTTGGAAGCAAAACCACCAGCAAAACCTGCTGCCATCGTGCCAAACGTAATAGGAATAGTTCCAAAACTTTTCATACCTGTTCCTGTTATTTTTGATTTACAACCACACATATAGTTTAGTTTGTAATTTTTTTTTGAAAATTATTGTTAATTCGAGTAAAGACGGTCTTATTTTTTGCCTTTGCCTTTACCATTGACGGCACTGGACATTTTACAACCTCCACTTGCAACCTTATTGGCTTTTGCAGTAGCATCTTTACGAGCTTCTTTCTTTTTGCCTTCGGGTGCTTTTGCTACCGTTTTTTCGATGTACGTAGCTTTTGCGGCTTTTACATCTTCACGTGTTTTTGTACCTTTACAATACCCAGATTTTACGCCTTGTAATTTTTGGTATTCGTTTTTTTTACCTGCTGTTGGCATAGTCTAAAAATTTATGTTATTAGAAAAAAATTTTAACTGGCTTGTGCGTAAGTCAGTCAGTGTATTTTTCTATTTACTACCAAAAAGCATTGCAAAAAGCATTGCAAAGAATCCTTTGCTTTCCTTTTTAGCACCGCTGCCGCCTTTTGTTGGCAAATCGTCGGTTTCAGATTCAGGAACATTCGTATTTACTGTTTTTACGCCCTTATCTACCATTTTAGTGCGTTCTACAAACTTTTCTGTTGGTACAGTCGTATCGCTTGCCAATTCGCCTAAATCAACTTTGAAGTCGTCTTTGTCTGTTTCTACGCCATCTTTCTTTGCCAAAGCCTTGATGATTGGTACTAAGGCTGCTCCAACCGCTGCGATGCACGTTACAAATGTCGCTGGCTCAATACAACCAATGCCATGAATACCACGCCCTTTACTTGCAAAATCAGCTAACAGCTCCTCAGGTTCTTTTTTGAATTGCTTTTTGATGGCGGCACGTGCGCCTTTCATCAGCGTATCAAGTGGAATATTGAACTTTCGGCTTGCCCAGTTTAGGATTTTGGTTTGGCGTTCTTTTTTTCGCAATGTTTTTCCAGTTACAGGAAAATCAATGAAAACATATAAGAAGCCTTTGAGGCACTTTTTTAAGATAAAATCTCGTATTTTGTCCTTCAAACTCCCAACGAACTCAGCACCATTTTCTACTTGATAAAGTAAGTCTTGGTATTCTGTTGTTTCTTGAATGTTGCCAATACCACTGATTGTTGATACTTCCATTTTATAATTTTTTACTTTGTATTTGGGTTCTTTCTGTTCGTTGAAATAGTCCCAAACTGCATCAATAATTATTTCTTTGCCAGCGATTAATGCCACTGGATAAACATGAGTGACATACTTACTTGTAGGGCTGTATGTCGCAAAACGACAAATCCAAGGTATTCCCATCGCTTCTAAGCAAGCTCCAATGAATAGCGTTTTGCTTTTGCAGTCGCCAGCCTTTGATTGCCACAATGCTGATGGGTATTGTATATCTTGTTTGCTGCCATCTTCGAGGTACTGAATGTCGTATTTTACAAAGCTCCACAAGCGTTCTAAATCCTTCATTGAGCCTGTTAATCTATTGTCCCGTACAAATTGCTGTACATCTTCTACAATTCGCTTGTCGTTTGCGCTGCGAATCATCACATTTATGATGTCGTTGTTGTCTCCTTTTTTGAAGTGAACTATGCGCCCGTCACGAGGTTTTTGTATGCTTTTCGTATTCATCATAAATCATCTACACCCATTTTTTCATCAAAAGGAACAGTGTATTTTTTTCCCTGTACTTCTACTTCGTAAAAGCCTTTGATGCGTACTTTTCTTACGAGGTCGCCGCTGCTCAAAATCTTTGCGATGGCTGCAACGTCCGCAATTACGGGCTGTGTCACTTTGATGCTGTATTCTGTGAGGCCTTTGACAAATTTGTACGCTGGTGTGCTTTCTATCGTCGCCAGTTTGTCATTTCCATACGATACGTCGCCAGCAAAATCACTCATGGTAATTGGAAACTCATTGGTGTTTTCAATGTCCAGTTTGATGTAAAATTCGACTGCGATTTTGTCCAAATCTCGAAATTTAATCAAATCTCTGAGCTTTAATTTTTCGCCTTTGGCATTTATGAATCGAAGGCTGCGTATGTTCTTGAATTTGATAGCGACTTTGCCGCTGATTTCTTTGCCCCAGTTGTAAAGGCTTGCTGCATAAAGCAATCCGATTCCTAAGCCTACATATACAATCGTTCTATTCATCTTTATTTTCGTTTTTGGCTTCGTCAGATGCGTTTTGAAAGATTTTTTTTCCTTTGCGCCACGCTTCGTAGAATCCGTATATTTTAGCTCCTGTAAGGATTAATTTTGGTATTGAAGTAAAGAAGGTTATGATAAAGTTCAGCACCGCCAATACGATTGTGATTTCACTTGGGCTGTTTATCCAGCACAATACAGATACAATGTTGGTTTGCACGCTGTAATCTTTAAATATGTTCATCAGATTTTCTTTTGAGAATGATAAATTGTAAGCATTCATTGTATCTGAGATTTGTTTAAGTAGGAATATGTCGATCATCTAAGCATCAGCCTTTTTTTTCTTTAATCTTCCAGTGCTTTGCTTATGCCCCAAAGCACAAGTACGACACTTACTGCAATCAACGCCACATTTTTTTTTTTCTCAGGGCTGTTTGCTACGTCTTCTGCAAAGTCTGTCAAACCTTTCTTTACGTCCTCTAATCGTTTTAGCCAGCCTTTTAAGAACTCCTTTTGCGATGCGTCGGCTTTGACAAGTTCGTGGTAGTAACCTTTGCGCCTGTCCAAATATGCGGTGACCAATTTGTTTGGGTCGCTTTCATTGATGGCTTTTAAAGTAATGGGACCAACTGCACCGTCAGGCGTAACTTTCAGTACTTGCTGTATGAGGTGAACACCTTTACCATGGTTCACTACACCGTCTAAAAATACATCTGCTACGTTTTGGCTGCTGATGTCGTCGCCTTTCATGCGATTCCAGTACTTCTTTTTGTAGATTTCTTTTGCAGCTTCTTTTGTGAGGTTCTGCATCGCTGTTTTGGTAGCGGTCTTTTTGTAATAATCCTCGTAGGCTTCAGCACTGATGCCGTATTTTGTACCGACCAATTCGCCTTTTTTGTTGTAGTTGCCTTTGTCAGCTTTCCATGCTTGGTAGCCGCCTTCTGCCACTAAAACTTTTGCTATTGCGCTGTCAAAATTAGCCATGGTTGAGTGTTTTAGCCTTAGGTATTCTATAAGGAATAGTAGGATTAGAAAAAAATAGAATAGCATCGTGTTTCGCTTTGATTTGTTAAGAAGGGTTGCAGCGGTTCGGCTGCAAATCCCCTTCATCATCAAAGTATATGAAGTGCTTTCAAGTACAGATGCTTTGATGTTGTAGCAAAGTTATTGCCACTATGCCAATTTATATAGTAATGGAAATTTTGCGGAAGGATTCAGAATGATTTTTATATATTATTCTCTATTAATATTTTATATATTTTTATTTTTAATAATTATAATACTATTTAAATATAATAAGGTAGGTATAGGCATGAAAAAACCGCCTTGATACACTGAGGTGTCAAGGCGGTGGTGCTAAAAAGGAATTTTTTAAGCGGTTTCGTCGCTGTCGTCGGTATTGATTAGTCCAATAACAAGGTTGTTGCGCTCTTTGATGACCCTAAGGAATACTTCCATTCCTTGTTTGAAGGTTTGCAGCTCTAAGGATTCTTTCTTTTCTGCCGCTAATTTGCAGCTTTCCATAGCTACATCTATTAGGCAATTGCTGTCAATAGAGATTACCTCTATCGCTCTTAGGTTGAATTTTGAATGTAATACTGACATTGCAAGTTGTGTTAAATAATTACGTAAAAACCAGTTGCCGCCACAACTTGCAATTGTTGAGCATTACCAAGGTAAGGTTCATTACGGCAACCAGTTAATTTCTTTATAGTTAATTTTATAATACTCATTTTTACGTTAATTTGCAAGTTGTGTTAAAATGATATGCAAAGACATGTAAAACATTTCACTTAAACAAGTGTTGAGTATTTTTTTCTAAATAAAAAAATTAAAAGCCTTTCAGGACGAATCCCGAAAGGCTTTTTTCTTTAATTTTTTCGTTTGTACAATCCCCAAAACAAGGAAAGCAAACCGAGTAAAGCGAAAACTGAAGCTAAGATTGGATAGCTCAGAAGCGCAAAGATAATACTTGCAACGGAATAGATAATACTTGAGATGAACCATTGCTTTGCTTTGCGCTCGTCAGGCTTAGGAGCTGATGGAGCGTTGGCAGTGATGGAGCTTGCGCTCAGTGTTGTTGTTGGCAATGATAGAGCTGTTGATGTTGTCATTGCGTTGCTACCAATTGCGACGGCAAGGAGCATGATGATAAAAAGGATTTTTTTCATAGAAAAAAGATTTTAAAAAACCATGCCACTATTTTAGTAGTGGCGTGGTTGGTGTCAAATAAATATTTTAAAAAAGACTATCCTAAAATTGATTTTAACTGATTAACAGAATCTTGCGCACGGTGCAGGAGCTTTTCATTAGCGGTATTAAATTCCGCTTGTATGGCTTCCTGTGCTTCTTTGGGTAGAGCTGTTAGGTATTGGTCAAAGTCTTTGCGAAGTTTCATTCTATTGTCAGGATTATCTTCTTGCAAGATTTTGAGGTAGAGGCCTTGGAGCAAAGGATTAGTGACGAGCTGCTTTACATATTTACGGTCGTCGTCTGAGATTTTGGCAATGGTGTATTCAGCTGGCACGTCCAATACTTTTGTTTTTCCTACTTCTATGAAAGCATCGCCTACTTTGACATACATAGGTGTTTCGTACTGTTTGAACTTTCCTTTTTTGATGTACTCCGAAACGAACTGTTTTGATTTATTTGTATCTTTACAATACTGAGTGATTGTTGTTACCATTTTCTAAATAGAAATTTTTGATGGTGAAAAAAATTAATCAACGGTAGGAGTATCACGTAATCTTGCCAATAGTTCAGCGAGCTTACGGTATTCTTCCATTAGTGATTTTACGTTGTTTTGGTTGCTGGCATTGTCGGTAATGAGCCTGTCCAGGATCAATAGTTCTTTTTCAAAATACGTCAGAAGTTCTGACTTTCTCTTTTGATTAATTGAATGAAATTTTAGATGAAAAAATTGTATTTATTTGACTTGACAAAGGTACAAGTGTTTTTGCAAAAAGTCAAGTGTTTTTTTATTATATTTACTGAAAATTAAATCAATAATAGTGAGCAACCATATAGACCAGCTCATTGCGAGATTCGACGTAATAGCAATTATTGCGATTGCTTTTAGTTGCCATAAGGCGGTTGCTTTTTCGCCAAAACGATCATTGATTATTTCTGAAAGCTGGTGTCTATGGTAGCACAAGTAAATGGCATTGACAAGGCTTCCAGCGAGGTAGATATTTAGTGTTGTCATTGTTAAATTTGAATTGTTTTTTTACAGACCATCTAAAAATCATCTGTGTGTTTAGGAATTTTTACCAGTATTTCAATAGATTTAAACCTTGATTCAATAAAGCTGATAAAATGATAATCATTCATAATTTGGAAAATACTTTTATCAAATCCCTTATCCATGCTTGTTAGGAATAATGCAATAAGAAATAGACTATTAGCCGAAAAAATGGGTTTAAAATCTACATCGTCTGGACGTGATTGAAGTGTAATATTTGACTGAATAAGACGAAACTTGTCTTTTGTCTCATTCTGGTAAATTGTGTATAGCATATTTTCGTGATTTTATTTCTGCAAGATTTATTTACGTCCAAGTTTCGACATCAACACCTTTACAAGTGTTGGTTAATGCTTGGCTTAGATTATTGATTGTACAAGAATTGGTATCGCCCCAGCCTACTATAACAAACTTGTCAAAAAGGTATGGTGTTTCACATTCTTTGTGTACGGATTTTATGAGTTTGATTATCTCATACTCATAAACAGTATTGGGCAAATCCTCAATTTTTTGCAGTCCTGTCTTGCATCGGCAAACAATTGGCGTATCGTCGCACTCTTGGAGTAATTTCTTGTACTCTTTAAGGAACGAATCCCAGTTTGTTTTTATATCGCTGATGGTAGCGATGGTGATTCCTCCGTTAGCCATATTGTATATAATTTAAGTGGATTGAGTAATATATTTTTGTTCGATTAACCCAAACATTTCTTCTCCTTTTCCAGATCGTCTTGAACTTATCTCGATGTGCGTGTGCTTTGTATGTCTTGAAATACAAGTGCTGCAAACCAATACTTTTTATGTAAAAAGATTGTACTGTAAATGCACGTTTGGGCGTTCTTTTTTTTTAGGTTTTACTTTTTTGTAAAATATTGTTCCAGCAGGAATATTATTTACACTAAATTTAGTAAAGATTAACCAATGCTTTAAATGTTGAGGTTTTATTTTTTTATCATTATCCTTGTAAAGTTTAGCTGTATTATAGTTTATAAATACAGCACTTGTATCATCTATCTCATGGAATTTTTTTCTAAAAAAAACAATATCTCCATACTTCAAATCTTCCACTTTTGTAGGTTTAAGATTTGGTAGGTATTTTTGTGAATCTAAGTCGTAATCGTAAATCATTTTTAATTTTTAAGTTTAAAAAAACTATGTCACTATTTATATTATTATACTATAAAAATATACTATTTTAATAGTATTTATATATACCCTATTTGACCTTTTAACCTTTTAACCTTTGGTATTTAAAACGCTGATTTTCAATTGTTTAAAAGGTCAAATTTTTTTTTAACCTTTGGGCAAAGGTCAAATTTTAAATTTTAACTAATTTTTTTTTTTGACCTTTGAGTAAAAGGTTAATTTTTTTTTAACCTTTTAAAATGCTGATTTTCAATATATTAAGTATCAAAGGTCAAAAGGTTAAAAGGTCAAATAGGGTATATAAATATAGTGTGTCACAGTATTATTATTATTTAATTTTTTATAGTATAATTTTTTTATAAAATCCGTCTATATATACCGTGTTCTTGTTTATCAAACAGGTCTTTTCTTAACAAAAAACTTTTAATTGTGCTTTTTGAAAAGCCCTTAATCTTTCCTTCGCCCTTCATTTTATCAGCAAGATTCAAGGCAAAATCTCTTTTAAATGATTCATTCTCTGGTAGTGCTTCGTAAAAGATTTCTTCATACTTCTTCAGTTTTGTAATTGGCGTAATATTGAACAGGTTAAAATACACATTGTACATATTTGATTTGTAGTATAGAATAAATTGATACCCTATTTCTACACTTTCTTTGTTAATCAATGTAATGTCTTGGTGGTCGCCAGCAAAGTATCTCAGTGCGTGAATATTCAGAATAATTCGGTACAAGTAGATTTGGTATTTTGACAACGCACCAGCAATATTTTCATCAAAAGCATTATTGCCTTCATCTATCAATAAGTTTTGATATTTACAAACAAGGGTTGCTGCATCGTTGTTAAAAGCGACTTTATTGTATAGTGAAGGTTTTGGTTTTTCGGGGTCTAAAAAGTCCTTAGAATCAAAGTCAGCTCCATTATACTCGTACATTGCGGTAATGATGTTTTCGTAATTTTGGTAGTACTGATTGTATGGCTCAGTTGCACTGACGTGTTCTTGGCTAAGGTCGTCAGGAATTGCAATGAGAAAGCGGTCAAAGAATCCCGAATTGTACAAAGCACCTTTGGCAAAATTGTAAAGTAGTGCTGGTTGTGTCGTACCAAAAATAGACATGAATACATTATTGTATCGGAGCCATTTGTTTTCTCTATTTATATTCACTTCACTACCCGACCATATCTCCAAATACTTTGTAAGTGAGCTTGCACCACTGTATCGGCTGCCTTCTGTAAGTAATCTCATAATCTCGTCCATTTTGATATTCAAGCCCTTACGGTTGTTCTTGTAGGCTTTAAGTACAGATTCAATGGTGAAGTCGTCAATGAATATTTGATTAGGGATTAATATTTCGTCATCTGTCATTGTTTCCCTTTTTACCAAATATTCATTGTATACTCGATGTTCCAGTTTTCTAAAAACAGAACATTTTTAAAAAATTTAAAAAATAATATTTTAATTTATAATAAAATATCAATTTTTTATTTTTA
>JAYWHK010000206.1:0-3045 GCA_043777755.1 Saprospiraceae bacterium | reverse complement strand
AGGCAAAAAAATTAGCTTTCGGCTAATTTTTTGTCAAACTCTGTGTTCTCCGTTTCTCCATGGTAAAAAGTTGCAAAAGTGGTAAGCAGTTACCATCTTTTTTAATCTACGAGTAATTGCGTTACGGCAGCGGTGTTTTTTGCCCATTCAGTGTTGTAGATTTCGTCAGCATCAGGCGTTTCCGAAATTGTCAAATTCTGCGCCAATGCTTTGATATTCAATAAGTTACCAATGCTCAATTTGGCGTTCAACTTTCCGATAAGGGCAGTTACACCACGAGTATCCAATTGCTGAATCACTTGTCCGTGAAAAGGCAATTCAAACCAGACAATCTCACGTGCTTCAACGTCCAAAACTCCAAAAACCAAACCTTTCGTCAAGCCTTGTGTAATGCGAACTTGATGCTGTACGCAAGATGGGTCATAAGCCACACCTGTCGTTTCCGAAATAGTCATTTTGTAAGCAGAGTTCATCCAACCAACGACCAAATTTGGACTCAATGCGCCCATCGAATAAGCATTACAAGTGAATGTAACATATTGAACATCAGCTTTTTGCAATTCGCCAATGTTGATTTCGATGTATTCGGCTGTTCCGATTTTTTCTGGAATTGAACGAATATCTCCACTGTGTTTACAGCCCGTTGTTACCAAATTAGAGTAAGAACAAACGCTTGTTTTTCCATCTTTGAATGCCAAATGACAGCTCAAATCCATGTCCAAATGTTGTGCTGACAAACCAACGCCCCATTGCATAAACAAACGAACAGCGTTACCTTCTACTGGAAATTTTGTTCCCATCAAGGCACTTGGCAAGTCTTGAACATTTTCAGAACGATCTCCAATAGACACTGGAATTTTGAACAACGCAGGGTCAATATAGATGCTTTTGTTTGGATTTTCGATGTTTGCAAAGCGAGTCATAACCGTTTCTAAGCACAAATCTTCCAAACGAGCCTTCATATCTTCCAAAACTTCCGCTTTGTAATTTTTCAACAAAGGGTTGTTTGGAATGTATTTCGACACGCCGCCCAAACCTTTTATGGTACGCCCGCCTGTTGGGTCAAAATAATTTTGAGCGTAACTGTTCAACGTGAAAATCAAACGTGCTGGCACTTTGTCCGCAATTTTTGCAAACGCATTGACTACATTTTTGTAATCAAACCACAACATCGTTGCGAACAAGGAACGAGCAAACAAACCTGGACGTTGTGACAACAATTCCAAGGTTTTAGCTTCGTCCAAACGCAATTTGTACGCTGACACTTGACCTTCCCAAACACTATATTTTTGATTGTAAAAAACATCTAATAAGTTCGCCAACGGTTCAAAACCTTTGCGCTTGCTAAATTCCGTCAAACGCAAAGCACGAATCATACGTACCCAAATGCCACGTTTTGGGTGCATCATTTCGCACATTTTTTCTGCCGAAAGCGGAAGTTTATTCAGCCACGTAGCAAAGATAATCGCTTCGCTTCGGCTGTATTTCAACTTCAATGTGGCGATTTTTTCTGCCACCGCTTTTGTATTGTCGGTTTGGAAAAAAGCACGATTGTTTTTAGTTGTACGCTTCACAATCGTTTGAGGTTCAATGATTTGCATAAAACCTGTATGCTTGTACCAAAGGTAACGCAAGATGTCAGTTGGCGTTTGGAAAAAGCGTTGCGCTTTATCGCCTTTGCCTTTTTCAACCAAACTATCAATGATCGCAATCATCGTTTCTTTCATTGTAATCTCGACATTTGGCAGCGGCATTTCAGACAGTAACATCTTCAAACTATCCATTTGTGTCGCATCTAAAGCAGTTTTTGACATCAAAAGGCTGTTGAAAAAATCTTGCAATTCGGTATCGCCCCAAAGCGTCAAAACTTTCTGGTTGCTACCTTGTTTTTCCAAAGCCAATGCGCCAAATTCAAACGGTGTGCCACAAAATGGGCAGCCATTGTAACGCTCCAAAGGAAAAGTTCCCTTCGGAATGACGTGACCACAAGGCATTTTAGTACCGCTTCCGCCAAAAACATTGGTCAAAAAGGTTATAAAATGGTCTGCGACAGTTTCGCCCGTAGGCGTGTCCCAACCTTTGACAAGCGGAGTCCAATTCTTGTTGATTCCTGTTACTTCGGATAAATGCTCATACAGACCTCGTTGAAAATTTTCCGTAGTCGTGAACAAACGATGCAACAAAGGCTCGGCTACGCCAAAACCCAAATTTGCCAAATTCGCTACAAAATCGTAGGTATATGCTTTGGAATCGTTGCTCATTTCGACTTTTTCATTTGCCGAAATAAAGATTGCATTTTGGCGCAAAGCAATTTTTTGCAAATCGTTTTTTGTTTCTTTCATTTTTATAAAAAGTTAAAAATCAGGTAATTATGCAATTAGGTTTGTTTAAGAGACAAGTGGCTTACGCCGAGAAGTAAACTGCATTTGACCTTGATGATATTAGATAATTGTACAATTACAGAAAATTCGTCCAGTGTGGTCGAACAGAGAAGTAAATTGTACTTGACCTTGAATTTGTAAGGTAATTGTACGCCTTAATTTTTTCGATATTTAGAAGTAAGACGTACTTGACCTAAGTTTTTTTAGTTTTTGAAGTTAAAAATAGGTAATTAAATTGCTGTAAAAATTTTAGGTTTTCGGCTTCTCGCCACGAAGTAAGCAATTTTTGACCTAAGTTTTTTTAGGTAATGATGTCACTATATTACCACAATTGTTGGAGTCGAACCAAAGAAGTAAGTGACATTTGACCTAAAATTTGCAGCGCAGGCTGGATTCGAACCAGCGACCTCTTGATCCCATTTGAAGTAGATTGTACTTGACCAAAATGATAATTGCATAACCTCATAATCAAGCGCTCTAACCAACTGAGCTACTGCGCTGTTTTGTTTTTTGTGCTTAAAAAATTTAGTGGAGGCAGGCTGGATTCGAACCAGCGACCCATAGCGCAATGTCATTAAGCTAAGAATTTTATAGCCATTTTTTCATAATTATCTAAAAATCAATTGATTATAAAATATTTTAAAAAAATAAAGCCTTTAAAAAT
>JAYWHK010000205.1:0-23271 GCA_043777755.1 Saprospiraceae bacterium | reverse complement strand
AAATAAAAAATTGATATTTTATTATAAATTAAAATATTATTTTTTAAATTTTTTAAAAATGTTCTGTTTTTAGAAAACTGGAACATCGAGTGTATAGTTTTTTTCATTTTGTTTTCCATAAAAACGACCCGCATAATTTGGTGACGGTGTTCCGTCAGGAATAAACGCAAGATAGCTCGCTTCTGCATCGTCAATTGGCTTTGAGTACAAAACACGACGATAAGATGGTACAGTTCTGTCCACATTGTTGTGGGCAAGACCCCATTTGATTTTCATTTTACCCTCTTTCAAAGCGTGTTCGCCAATCAACTGATTAGACAACAAAGAAGTATTGGCAAAAAAGAAAGAATATGCCTTGTCGTTTCGACCTGCATCGTATTGAAAGCCTTCACGAAGGGTCAATTGTTGGTCTGCGTTGTTCGTATAAGTATTGTTGAATTGAATTTTATTCAAAGGATTGATGTAATAAGCAAAATTCAATAAAACACCTGCTGAAGTATTTTCTTTATTGATAATATCTTGATAAGCAAACAGTTGTGATTTATCAACATTAAAATCGTTGCGCTCGTTGAACTGTACTTTTGGCGTATTGTTGTAAGTAATCGCACCAATCATACCAAAATCACGACCAGCAATACTTGTACGGCGAGCCATCGCAAACTGGTAATTTTGAGCTGGGCGCATCGCAGCGATTCTATTTATTTTCCAGTCGTTGGTCAATGTTTTTGAGTACGCATAAGAATCTTTATTGTCTTCCAATACACTTGGAAATGATTTTGGCAAAGCACGTGTGCCGTCATCAAAACCCAACCAGTCGAATTTTCCACGTTCTGATTGCTGAAAAATTTTGCCTGTTGTTTGAGAATTATAAGACGAACCAATGGTAAAAGTTGTAAAACCTTCCTCAGGAACTTCTTTTGTATTCAGTAAAATCACGCCACCAGCAAATTCGCCAGGCAAATCAGGTGTTGCCGTTTTGTAAATAATAAGGTTGTCCAATAAGCCAGAAGGAAAAATATCAAAAGCAAATGCTTTTCGGTCAGGTTCCGTGGAAGGCAAAGCCAAACCATTGATAAGTGCCGTATTGTAACGGTCTGCCAAACCACGAATAATCACAAACTTATTGTCTTGAATCGTCGTTCCACTTACTCTTTTTAGTACATCGCTTGTCGTACGGTCAGGCGATTTTTTCATATCATCGCTTGAAATACCTGTTACAAAACTTGGTGTTTTTTGTTGTAACATCATCAAACTTCCAACAGATTTTTTCTGAACGACTGTTTTCACAACGACTTCCGTCAAGACATTTTGATCGCTAATCATACGAATTTCCAACGGTGTCACGCCGCCAGCTTCCACTTTTATGTTGCTCAGTACTTGTTTTTGAAAACCAACATAAGAAACAACCAAGTTATAAACACCAAATTCTAAATTAAAAGAAAAATTACCATCAATATCAGCAGTTGCGCCAACATTTGTTTTTTCTACAAAAATAGAAGCACCAATCAATGCCTCATTGTTTGCATTGTCTAAGATTGAGCCTTTTACAGTTCCTTTTTGCTGTTGTGCAGCTAAGTTTAAGGTAAAAAATAAGAATAAGACACCTAATAAATTGAACTTTTTCATCTACACTTTTTAAATTTAAATATTACTTTTTGAATTATACCGCAAAGGTGATGTTTTAGTGTAAATTGAATATTAGGTCAATTTTAAGTATATGTTAAGTTTTTCTTAGCCGATATCGTGCTTACAAACTAAGCGCATTTTTGCACACAGATTATCGCAACTTCATGGCAGCACGAACTTCTGCACACTAAGAGTTTTTTTGATTGTTTTCGCATAGTCAAGCATAAATACGTACTAAATTGCGCCTTTTGGTTAGTACTACAAAATTTTAATTGGAAAATTAGGTAAAAAAAAGAAAAAATACCATACATTTGGGTTTGAATCTTAAAGCCACATCTAACGAAACCAAAACATTAACTAATTTTTATTTTGTAAACCATTATTTAACAGTATTTTATGAAAGAAAACAATCCATATTTTATCAAGCGCAGCTTGGGTTTTTGGGAAATCTGGAACATGAGCTTCGGCTTTTTGGGTATTCAATTCGGATGGGGCTTACAGATGGCGAACATGAGTTCGATTTATGAAAGTTTGGGCGCAGGAGCTGATGAAATACCTATGTTATGGTTGGCTGCGCCACTCACTGGGCTTATTGTTCAACCAATTATTGGTTATTTGAGTGATCATACGTGGACAAAATTAGGTCGTCGCAAACCTTTTTTCTTAATTGGTGCTATTCTATCTTCTTTGATGCTGATTGCGATGCCACACAGCTCGACACTCTGGATGGCGGCTGGTTTATTGTGGTTGTTGGACGCTTCGATTAACATCAGTATGGAGCCTTTTCGTGCTTTTGTAGCCGATATGTTGCCAGAAGAACAACAAACAAGAGGTTATACGATGCAGAGTATGTTCATTGGCTTGGGCGCAATCATTGCCTCGGCGTTGCCTTGGATTTTTACCAATGTTTTCCATGTCGGCGGTGATTCCGTAGCTGGTCAGATTCCTTTGAATGTAAAATTATCGTTTTATATTGGCGCAGTAGCATTTTTTAGTGCTGTGTTTTATACTATTTTTACAACAAAAGAATATCCGCCTACGGATTTGGCAGGTTTTATGGCAGAACGTGAAGCGGCAAAAAAAGAAGGCATCGTTGGTCGTTTTATACGTGGCGCAGGAGAAGTTTTTGCAGCAGCTGGCAATATGCCAAAAGTAATGCGTCAATTGTCATTGGTTCAATTTTTGACTTGGCCTGGCTTATTTTTGATGTGGTTTTACTTTGGTGTTGGCACAACCCGTACTGTTTTTGGTTACAAAGACCAATCCAACGAATACAAAGCCTACTATAGTTATATGCAAAATCAAGACGAAATGAAAAAATCAAAAGCTACGAAACCTTTTGAACTTTCTCCTGAATTGCTGAAAAAATATGGTTCTTTCGCAAATTTTGAAAACGCAATTCTTCCCATTGCAAGCCAAACTTACAATACGATTGAAGGTTTTCAAGAAGCAATGGCTGAAAACGAAAAAAGAAAACGTGACGGCGGCGATTGGGGCGGTGTTTGTTTTGCCTTTTATTCCTTGATTACCTTCTTATTTTCGATGTTTGCTTTGCCGAAATTAGCAGAAACCGTCACTAAAAAATATGCCCATTTTATCTGTTTGCTTTTTGGCGCAGCAGGACTACTGAGCGTTGGTTTTATCACTGATAAATATATGCTTTTGGTCGCAATGGCTGGCGTTGGTATAGCGTGGTCGAGTATTCTTTCGATGCCTTACGCAATGCTTGTTCCTCACTTAAATGACAGACAAACAGGTGTTTATGTTGGTATTTTCAACTTTTTCATCGTTATTCCAGAAATTATCGCAGCGAGTTGTTTCGGTTGGGTAATGAGCAATATACTACATGATGATAGAATTGCAGCGGTTTCTTGTGGCGGTCTTTTGTTGATTTTAGCAGCTTTAGCAACGTTGAGAGTACAGGATAAGTCGTAAATAAGTGATGAAGTCGTAAGTCTATGAGTCGTAAGTCTTTTAAATCGGTGAATGAATAGACATACGACTCATTGGATATTTTATACACAACGGATATTGGTTATTAGATATTAAAGATATTGCAAACACTTGATATTCAACATTTTGTATAAAATCAAAATCCCAAAACCACTTTCCGACGTGTATATAAAAAAAAGAGAAACAATAGATTAGGTTCTACTGTTTCTCTTTTTTTGATTTTTTAAAAATACCAACGTCCATTTTTCATCACTTCATTACCATTGATTTGATAAAAATCACGCCATTCAGGGACAATCATAAATTCGTCGATGCAAATATTTTTCGCTTGGCTGTTTTTGTTGAAAAACATTACCTCTATTGTCGAATCGTCATTTTGCACATCAAAAGGCATGGAAAGTAAAAACCAATTGCCATCTATAGTCACGACATTGTGCAACGCTCCGTGATGATTTTTCTTGATGGTTTCGCCTGTATTTTTATTTTTTTCAACAATGTAAATATCCGTTTGAAGGTTAATCCCAACAGGAGCGTGTAGCCAACATTGTAAAGAATAACGTTTTCCTTTTTGCTGATTCGGAATTTGCCCAGTAAAAATAATCTTCTTTTCTTTATTCAAAATAGGCATTGCGCCATTTCCTCGGTAATGCAATTCGCCAACATTGGAATCAAAAGAATCATAAACATATTGAAAAACAGAATCTTTTGTTAAAAAAACACCATTTTTGACTAATTTAGGATCTTGTGCCTCCTCTCTAATTTTTTGATTTTTGACTGCAATTGCTTTTTGATAAGCGTCGATTGGCAACTCATACAAAGCATATTCTTTGTTTTCATGGATTTTTTTCCCTTGGTCTAAAATATTTTGATAGACAAAATCAGTTCTTTTGTGGTGCGCTTTTGACTCCATAACCAAAAGCGGTTTTTGATTTGGCAAATTCTTCAAAACAGGCGGTTCTCTGTATAATTCCCTACCAAACGGCACAGAACCCAGCGTTTGCTGCCAAGAAGTTCGGCTCATCATTACACCCAATGTAGGTAATTTTGAATGATAAGAAGTCAATAAATGGTTGGCAATTGTCGTTCCTTCTGGGTCAAAACCCAAAAATTCACTGCCCAAATGAAAGTAAGGAATTGGCAAAAGTGCTTGATACTTATCTTTTTCGATATGAGAAATCCAAGTTTCCAAACTTTCTTCGTTGGCTGCGTAAGTCGAAGCCATCGTTTCTGTTGGATTGACTTTTCGAGCATTTCTGATGCCTTCCGAAACGATTATTGTCAAGAAAATAAAGTAAAAAAAACGTTGAAATTCAATAGATTTGATGCGAGAACCCCATTGATAAACCGCATAAAAAGCAACAATATTCAATACAAAAAAGAATATCCAAGAAAAACGCCCCAATCCACGAAACTGTTTGAGTGGGCCAGTATAATCCAACAAAATTTCTACGCCTGGAATGTTAAAAGGTATTCCTATTGAAAACAAATACAATAAAAAAGAAGCCCAAAAAGCAGTACGAAGAAAGTTTTTCTCAGGCAATTGAGCCATCATCTCCTCTTCTAACATTTTTATTTTTCGGCTAAAAATCCAAGAAAGCAAGCGTATAAAGAAGAAAAAAGTAGCCACAAAACCAACATAATTGATGGATTCATTTTCATTTACTTTCTTAATTTTCACCACATATTGGTCTAAAAAATCATATATCCAATTGCCTGGGTTAAAAAATGTTCCTTCCCAAACCGTTACATAATACAAAAATCCCAACGGTGAATCAGGACGATCCGTGACAGAATTTCCTATTTTTAGCCAAATAAAAGTAAAAAATACAAACGGTACAATGATTTGCAAAGCCCAATGTTTGGCATAAAAAACCAACGATGATTTGTCATTGATGACTTTTAAAGCATAAAACAAAGTCAAAAACAAGGCTGCAATACCAAAATTATAAAAATGTAACATCGGCGACAACAGAACCAATGCTAAGATTCGGTAGCTCCATTTGTTTTCTCGTTTTTCAAATTCCATCAGAAAATACAACAAAAGCAACAAAACCAACATATAGCTCAGTCCGTAATGTCCTGCAAATCGAATCACTTGCGGTGACAACCAAACCACGGAAACGCCAGCAATCATGCTGTAGTAATGCGGAAGGTCAAGTCTTCTAAAAATATAATACAACAAAATACCAGACAAAAACAAAGAAATCAGCATCGCATAATTCAGTACGCCAATGGTATTTTCTGAAATATCAGTAATATTTTGCTGAATAAAACGCAAAATATTGCTTATCAACGGCTGATTGTCCGTAAAAAGAACGTGTTCCCCATACGGATAATTCATGCTGTCAAAATGATTGTACGACGTACTGTTTTTGACGTGCAACATTGGTGTGAGGTAATTTTTTATACCATCACCACCAGCTGTAAATAAAATCGTACTGGGATTTTTTATGATTTTAGCAAATTGCCCATTGATGCTCAGTGCCATCAGCACCGCAACCATCGCCCATTGATACCACTTTATAGTATTTTTATTTTCCATTAAAAAATTTTTTGAAGTGCGAAGGTAGGCGTTTTTTAGAAATTTTCAGCCCGATACAAGAGTATATTTTGATACATCAAAAAAGAAAATTGGTTTCCGTCTATACCAAAACCCAAAATACTTGGGTTCTGAGAGATTATGAAGGCGATGAAGCCAATGCCGTTCTTTATGCGTTGCAATCGTGTACTATTTCATTGAAAAAATTGTATAGGAATTTTGGAGTGTAAAAATTAACAATCCTACAAAAAAAGCGTTGATATTTGACATCAACGCTTTTTTTTATTTTTTTACAAACTTTTTTATAAACTCCCCTTGGTTGTTTTTTATTTTCACCAAATAAAGTCCTTGTTGGTAGTTTTGAACATCAAGACCGAATACAGGTTTATCGCTTTCAAAAGTATCAATCAATCGTCCTTCTAAGGTAAAAACTTCTGCACTTACTTTTTCTTCCATTTTTCCAAAAACAGTCAAAATCAAATAATCGCTGACGGGATTGGGGCTTGCTGCAATGTCCCAAATTCCTTGTTTTTTTAGATTAGCAGCTTCTGTCACAGAAAAATTTTCACGTCCATCGCTATCCAATTGACGCAAACGGTAATAATATGTTTTTCCTGCAAGTACTTCATTGTCAGTGAATTGATAAAAAGCATTTTCATTTTTCAAGTTTTTTCCTTCAACAAAACCAATTTTTCTAAAACCTTTTTCATAATCATCACTGCGTTGAATTTCAAAACCAATATTGTTTGTTTCTACGCTCGTTTGCCAACGCAATTCAACCTGATTGTTTTTTGGTAAAGCCTTAAAATCAACCCAAGTCACAGGCAAAGCCAATGCCAATGCACAAACTTTTACGCCCCAAGTGTTGAGTTGTCCTCCATCATCATTAACGCCATCAATCATACGAAGTGTCCAAGTTCCACCCAAGGCTTGTCCATCAAAAGCAGAAAGTACTTGATTGGGTTTATAGGTCAAACCGTTGGTCATTGGGCATGGAATAGCAGAATAGAGATTCGTAGATTCGTCGTCAAAAGAGATATTGAAATTATCGTCAGAAGTACACAATCCACTCCATAAAGTAGAATACGTAGGCGATGAAGGACTTCTCATACTCACCGCCAAATCAGAAATCCAACTGTGCGTTCCTGAAATATTGACCACATTAATGTCGTTTAATGTACCTGTTGCTGTGACATTGATGGTCGCTAAAATAGTTGGTGTTCCTGCTGACGAAATCACGATTGGCGCACTTGTACTGTTGAATGTCGTACAGGTTGTTGGGTCTGTTGTAAAAGAAAATTCAGTACCAAAAGTACCTGTACCACAGATATTATTACTTTTTACACGCCAATAATAAGTTGTATTTGTTGCTAAAGGACTTGAAAGCGTATAAGAAGTTATTGTAATCGCACTCGCACTCGCAACAATAGTTCCAAAAGATGCGCTGTTAGAAACTTGCACATCGTAACTTTGAGCATTTACATTTGCAAGCCAAGTTAATGTTGGCAATGTCGAAACAGAAGTACTTGCATTGCTTGGTGTGCTTAATGTTGGTGCTGCTGGATTCGTAGTAAATATTTTTAATGTTAGTGGCAATGATTTATTGCCAGGTGCTGCACTTGCCTCTACTGTAAAGTTGTAAGTTCCTGCCGCAAGTGATGAAAGCCCAGTAAATGTTAAAGAACTTGACGAACCAGCAACAACTGGGCTTGGATTAAAGATAGCTGCAACGCCACTTGGCAAACCACTTGCGGTAAATGTTATATTTCCAGCAAAACCCAATTCGCTGCTTGTATTTATTACAAAAGAAGGATTTGATGTATTACATACGGTTTGTGTATTGAGCGTAGTACTCAATGTATAGTTTGCACCACCATTGACAATCGTAAAATTGTTATTAGAAATATCAAAAAAGATATTGTTTGCGCCTTGTACCCTAATTCGGGCTGTTGTTGAAGGTGTATTTGGACAAGTAACAATATAAGAACCATTGTTTATAACGCCCGTAGCAAGTGTTGTTGGATAAGTTAGACCACCATCAAGGGAAAGTAAAATATTAACCTGAGGAGAATTAATTGGGGCAACATCTGTTCCAACAACATTCCAAGTAACATTGTAAGTATTAAAACCAGTCCAAGTAATACCTGTTGCCGTAGGATACGTAAGTGCAAAAGGTCCAGAAGTTGCAACAGTGTTAATGACCATATTGTCCTCAGTCGAACAACCTCCTCCTGCACGGTTATCACGTACTGTCAATCTCATATTAAGCGGACGAGCTACAGTTGGGATTTTTTCCCAAACGGAAGCTACGTTTCCTACGACATCAGCGATTTTGGGAATGGTACGAGAAGCACTGCTTGTTGGAGAAAAAGACCTAAACATAGCTCCCGTTGCTTGTGTTGAAACAGGAACAGCAGCTATTTGAAATCCTGCATCCATTTGTTCCCAGCAATACGTCAAAGCATCGCCATTCAGATCTGTTGCAGAACCAGTCAAGGTAAAAGGTGTTCCTTGCGGAATAGAATAATCCAAACCGGCATTGGCAGTTGGTGCGGTATTTCCCGTTGTCGTAATAACCACAGCACAACTTGTAGAAGGCGTAGAAGCGGTTGCACTTGTGATAAAACCCATCATGGTTGCCAAACTTCCTGCATGAAAGTAAGCATCAGACTTGCTCTGAACGTTCAAACTTCCGCAAATCCCAGCATAAGCCTGAATCGTCGTTCCACTTCCTGGTTCGAAAGCATTGGCAGAAGAACCATTATCGTTACAGCTTCCAGTTGTACCATTGAATGTATGTGGCCCGCCCCATTGATGCCCCATTTCATGGGCAACATAATCTACATCAAAAGGGTCGCCAACAGGAGAACTGCTACCCGTTACGCCACCAGCTTTATTTCCTCCACACGGAGAGTTCAAATACGCAACGCCACCGCCGCCTGTACTAAAAACATGACCTATATCATAATTATTTGTGCCAATAACGGTATTGACAGTAGTAATATTTTCAGTAAGCATCTCACCACCATCATTATTGGTGTAAGGGTCAGTTGTCGTTGTATAAGTAATTCCAGTTGGTCCAGATGCTGCCGTAGCATAAATAATGAGGTTATTATTGGCAATGATGTTCATACGAAGCGCAAAATCTTTTTCATAGATACCATTTATACGATTCATTGTAGTAGTCATTGCAGCCAAAGCAACTGCAACTGTGCCACCATGAAAAGTACTGTATTCCACATTTGCCGCCAACGCCAAACGATAAGTACGCAACTTATTGCAATCGCCAGCACGGTCAGCATCTTCCGCTGCTTTTGTATGTTTTAATACTTCAATATTTTCTTCTAAATCATCAAAACCGCAAGAAAAATCTTTATTTTTAGGTTTTGAAAAATCTTTTTTATAATAAACGGTATAAAACTGATTGTTTAAATGATAGTAAGGATCAATAAAAATTGGCTCTTTGTCGTTGGCAAAAATCATCGCATGAAAACCATTCGGAACAAGATCGAAACGAACACTTGCACTTCGGTCTGTCAAACCGACCCCAAAGTAAGTTTTAATTTCTGGAAATTTATCCGCCAAACCTTTTTCCATAATAGCATCATCATAAATAATAAAATCTTGGCGTGTTCCGTCAGGATTTGGTAAAGTCAGAATTACTTCTGATGCTTCGATTTGCGGAAACTGGCGTTTGGGCGCAAGGGTCAAAATATTTTTTAATTCATTGATATTCAAAAACATGACATCGTATTTGTCAGGAACAATACGACGCTCCAAAGATTTGTTAGCGATGTCTTTTTCATTGATTCTTTGAAATGGAAAAGTATTCAAGTTTTGTGAGAAAGCACAAAAACATACTCCTATTAAAAGAGTGGCAATACAGATTGAAATTTTTTTGAACATTATCAAGCAATTTTTATTTTTAAAATATCTATATGTAAAAAACAATTGCAAAGTTAGTGTATATACATTGAAAAATAAGATTTATGTATTTTTATTTCACACTTTTTTCTTCGCTCAACTTGTATATATCCTAAAAAACAACGAACTTAGCCCTGAAAAAGTAAGTTCAATTATTCATAATTTTAAAAACACTGTAAAAATGAACGCATACGATTCACTCTTAAGAAAAGAAAGAAAAGAAGCAAAGTTAGAAGGTCGTCAAGAAGGAGCAAGTTTAAAAGAGCAAGAAGTTATCAAAAATATTTTAGCAGAATTTCCTCAATGGGATAATGAAAAAATTGCCAATCTTGCAAACTCGAGTGTCGAAATTGTGAAGTCAATCCGTGCGGAGATAGCTTCTCAAAAAAAGAAATGATATGTATAAAACAAAAAAACCGTTTGAAAAATTAGTTTTCAAACGGTTTTTTATATTTAGTTGCCCAATTCCAACTGATTTTTTACCAATTGGTAATATGCTCCACGATTCCGAGTGAGCTGTTCGTGATTGCCTTGTTCGATAATTTCACCATGTTCAATCACAATAATATTATCAGCACTTTTCACTGTACTCAAACGGTGTGCTACAATTACCACCGTTTTTTCCTTGAAAAACATTTCCAAATTGTCCATCACAATCATTTCATTGTAGGCATCAAGGGCATTTGTTGCTTCATCTAAAAAGATATAATCAGGATTTTTATAGACAGCTCTTGCTATCAAAAGTCTTTGCTTTTGTCCTTGACTGAGACCTATGCCATCTTCTCCAATTTTGGTGTTGTAGCCCAAAGGTAATGTTTCAATAAATGATTGTATATTGGCAATTTTTACAGAAAAAAGTAATTTTTTCTTATCTACGATTTCGTCGCCTAAAGCAATATTTTTAGCAATCGTATCTGAAAAAATAAAACCGTCTTGCATCACCACGCCACATTTTTCACGCCAAAGGCTATTTTTAAAACTATCAATATTCGTATCGCCCAAGCGGATTGCGCCACCTGTTGGTTGATAAAAATTCAATAACAATTTCAAAATCGTTGTTTTTCCAGAACCAGAAGTACCTACAATCGCTGTTTTTTTTCCCAAAGGAATAACCATATTCACCTTGTTCAAAATCAATGGAGAATGTGGTCCGCCATAATTAAAATCAACATTATCCAATATAAGTGATTGATTTTCAGGAATATAATTCAATTTATCTTCTACAACTTCTTCATTCTCTTTGCTGTGTATTTCGTTCATTCGCTCCAAACTAATCGAGGCACTTTGCGCTTCCAATATAAAACTAATGATACCTTCAACAGGCCCATTCAACTGTCCAACTATGAATTGCATGGACATCATCATACCCATAGACATCTGGTTTTCAATAACCGCCAATGCTGCAACATAACTGATAAAAATATTTTTCAATTCATTAATCAGCGTTGCACCAACGTGTTGATATTGATCTACTGCCAAATAAGAGCGACTCAAAACAAACAATTGCGCTTGAATACGTTCCCATTGCCAACGTTTTTGACGCTCGGCATTGTGCAATTTTATCTCAGGCATACCATTAATAAGCTGAATCAACTGGCTCTGATTCTTAGATGCTTGGTCAAAACGCTTGTAATCCAATTCTTTTCTTTTTCGTAAAAAAAGTACAATCCAACCAATATGTAAAAAAGTTGCAACGATAAATATTGCAAAAATTTTGACATTGTAATACGCTAATATTCCGCCAAATATGATAAAATTAAAAAACGAAAATAAGGTAGAAAGCGTAGAAGATGTCAGAAAATGCTCTACCCTACTGTTGTCACTAATGCGTTGCAAAAGGTCACCCGTAAGTTTCGTATCAAAGAATCGGACAGGCAAATTCATCAATTTTGCCAAAAAATCAGACACCAAACTGATGTTCACTCGACTGCCCACTTCGAGCAAAATCCAACCTCTGATGAACTCAATCGCAGTTTTGCCCAAGGTCAAAAACAATTGGGCTATCAGAATCAAGAAAATAAAACTTTTATCGCTTGTTGGAATCCCAATATCCACCAAACTCTGCATAAAAAACGGAAAAACCAAAGAAATCGCACTACCCGCCAATAAGCCAAGCGCAATTTGAAGCATGAGTTTTTTGTAATTTTTCAAATAGCCAAATAGAAAAGAAAAACCCTTTTTCTCTATTTTTTGACCTTTTGTTTGGAAAAACTCAGGCGTGGTTTCCATCAAAAGCAAAATGCCCTTTTCTTCGCCGTCATTGACATCACTTACCCAACCATCAAGAAATTCTTTTTTGGTGATTTTGAATTTTCCTGCCGCAGGATCAGCTACCCAAACGTGCGTTTTTGATATTTTATGAACGACAATAAAGTGAATTTGTCGCCAATGCGCCACGCAAGGCAGCGGCAAATCCTCAATCATGCGCTCGTAGGTGACTTTTACACCCAAAGTATGTATGCCGATACGCTCCGCAGCGTCCGCAATGCTCATCAATGAAACACCTTCCCTATCTACAAAAGTAATTTCACGCAAATATTCAATCGAATAATATTTGCCATAATGCTTAGAAATCATACGAAGGCAAGTTGCTCCGCAGTCCATTGCATCAAGTTGTTTGTAAAAAGGAAAACGATCTAACATTTTTTTTTTTTAGTTATTTAATGTTTGCTATTGTTTGAAAGAGTTCTAACTAATTGAAAACCAAAGCAATACAACAATTATAAACGATAGCAAACTTTTTAAACAGTGTATTGAATAGGCTTAATCTTACACTATTGTCAAAAATCATACCTATTATTTTTTTTATATGTTTTTAAAAATATTTTTATTTTTGTTATAATAAAAAATAAAATAAAAAGATTGTTTTGCGCAAAAAGGCTCAAATGCAAAAGCAAGACGTATCTTTGCAGCGATTTTGGTTCTTGAACTAACATTCGAGATTAAAAGGGAACGCTGTGCAAATCAGCGACAGTCCCAGCTACTGTAAGTTTTTCCTCCAAAGTCCTCCTAAAGGAGGACTTTGGAGTTTTTTGAAAAAATGCCACTGTGAAAATGGGAAGGCTTCAAAAAAATGGAACAAGTCAGGAGACCTGCCAAAATCATGAAAGTCAAAATGTAAAAGACAAAATTTAAAATGTAAAAATATTTACAGGAAAGATTGTTTTTTCATTCAACGTTCATATTTAGCAAACGCCTCTGAGGAAGGTGAAAGGCTATGATTGTTTTTTAGAAATTTGGGTAGCACGAGCTAAAGCTCGTGAAAGAATACTTTGTTGTTGTTCTAACATCAATAACGTGTAATTACCAACGAGCTAAAACTCGTTGTACCTTTTTAGAGACCAATTCAACCTTTCCATTTTTTATTGGCTTTTTTTCATTTTTTAACAAAATTCATTGAATTTTATGAACAAAAAGCATTTTTTCACCGCCTTTTTAAGCCTTTTGGCTTTCAACCTTTTTTCACAAGAAAACACCAAAACGGAAGAAACGCCCATTGAGGAACTGACCGTCACTGCCAATCGCTTTGCTCAGAAACTGAACGAAACTGCCAAAAACGTTACCATCATTTCGCAAGAAGAATTGGAACGCAGCAAAGGATTATCCGTTGCACAACTCCTTCAAAATCAGGCTGGTATGTCCATCGTTGGCGCAAACAACAATATGGGTACGCCTATTTCTGTTTTCACGAGAGGTGCAGGTTCTGGCAAAACACTTATTTTGCTTAATGGTATGCCGATTACTGACCCATCTTCAATTGAGATGGATTTTGATTTGAACTTGATTCAAGTGGATCAATTGTCAAAAATCGAAATTGTAAAAAACGCACAATCAACACTTTACGGTTCTGATGCCGTAGCTGGTGTGATTAATTTGATTACGGTAAAAAATACTGCTGAAAAACTATTTTCACCTTCTGTCACATTACAGGGCGGAAGTTTTGGTACAGCAAAAGGAAGTTTTGGTTTAGATGTCAATCGTGACGGTTTTTACAGTAATATTTTAGTCAATTATAACCAAACAAAAGGGTTTTCAAACGCTACAAAATCACTACTTTCAAGCAACAGTGAAGCCAATGAAAAAGACGCTTCGACGGGTTCAAACGTGATGATTAGTGCTGGTAAAATTTATACAAATGGACAATTGCGTTTCAATGCTATTTTGGGCGGTCTCAAAGGTGACATCGACGAAGGTGCTTTCAAAGATGAAAAAGACTATACTTTTGCAAGCCAAATGGGAACTTTCGGCATCGGTGGTACTCGTAATTTCAAGCGTTTTTCTATCAATGCGAATGTAAAAATGGACTTAACGAACAGGGTTTATGAGAATGATTCTACTTTTGTTGATGCAGGTGCTTGGTCAAAATATTCAAAAAATATTTTGAAAGGCAATGTTATTTTTGGAGAAGTTTTTTCAAAAATAAATATGAATAAAAACATGGATTTATTGGTCGGTTTTGATTCAAGACTACAAAAAAGCCAACAAGAAGACAATTACGATAATTTTATTACACAATTAGACAGTATAAATACTTCTTTATCAAGCGTTTACGCAATGCTTTACGTTAAAAATGAAAAAGGTTTTTTTGCAGAATTGGGTGGTCGCACCAATTTTCATAGCTTGTATGGGAATAATTCAACATTCAACATCAGTCCTTCTTATAGTGTAAATGAAAATTTTAGAATTTTTGCCAACGTGTCAAGTGGTTTTAAAACACCTTCTTTGTACCAACTTTACTCCATTTACGGAAATAAAGATTTAAAACCAGAGGAAAGTCTTGGTTCGGAGTTAGGATTACAATTCAAAAAAGGAGCTGTAAATATCAAGGCAGCTTTCTTTACGTCAAATATCAAAAACCTAATGTTCTTCTCCTTCGACCCTGTTACGTTTGAAGCAAAATACATCAATCAAGACAAGCAAAAATACCAAGGATATGAAGTGGAAGCCAATTATACTGTAAAAAAACTCAACGTTTCGGCAAATTATACGTATATTACTGGTGAAATTACCACCAAAACAGCTACTCGTGACACTGTTTATAACAATCTTTTCCGTCGTGCAAAACACAATATAAATTTAGGTATTGGCTATACCGTTAATGAAAATATTTTTGTAAAAGTCAATGCTCGCTCTGTTGGGAAGCGTTACGATTTGTTTTTTGATGATGTCACTTTTACATCAAATAAAATTGAATTGCAAGCTTACACATTGCTTGATTTTTATGGAGAATATACTTTTTCAAAAAAATACAAAGCCTTTTTACAGTTAAATAATATTTTGAATGAAAAATATTATGATATTTACGGTTTTAATACTCGACCAATGAATTTTATGGTCGGCGTAAGTGCCAAATTTTAAAAAATGTCTAACAATAAATCATGTCCAAGATGCAATGTTTCGTTTGAATGTAAAGCAAACGACATTGCATCTTGCCAATGTAATACGCTTACGTTATCAGCTGAAACGCTTGCTTTTTTATCAAAAACAAGCTACGATTGTCTTTGTAAGGATTGTTTGCTTCATTTTAACACACTTGTTGAAGAAGCAAAACCCCATAAGTTCCCACAAAAAGGCGATATTTTTATTGAAAATATACATTACTATACGGAAAAAAACTATTGGGTATTTACAGAATTATTCCATTTACTGCGTGGTCATTGCTGCAAAAGCGGCTGCCGTCATTGCCCTTATGGATTTAAAAAACTTAAAACGTTATGACAATAAAAGAACAAATTCAACATAAAATAGATTTTAAAACCAAGCCTTTAGGAGCTTTGGGAATATTAGAAAAATTAGCGTTACAGATTGGTAGCGTCCAAAATACACTTTCACCAGAACTCAAAAATCCTACTATAGTGGTTTTTGCAGGCGACCACGGCATCGCAAAAGAAGGCGTGAGTGCTTATCCGCAAGAAGTGACTTTTCAAATGGTGATGAACTTTTTGCAAGGCGGTGCTGCCATCAATGTTTTTTCTAAACAAAACGGCATTGATTTGAAAATTATTGATGCTGGTGTAAATTTTGATTTTGAAAAAAATCCCAATTTGATAGATGCCAAAATCGCCAAAGGAACTCAAAATTTTTTGCAACAAAAAGCAATGAGCAAAGAGGAGATAAATCTTTGCTTTGAAAAAAGTAGCGAAATCATAGCAAAAATTGCTGAAAACGGTTGTAACATCATCGGTTTTGGAGAAATGGGCATTGGCAATACATCGTCTGCAACCATGTTGATGAGTACGATTTGCGATTTTTCCATTGAAATGTGCGTAGGACGAGGTACTGGGCTTAACGATGAACAATTGAAAAACAAAGTGGAAATTCTGCAACAAGCACAAGAAAAGCATGGCAAAATAAACCATGCAGAAGAAGCCTTACAAACTTTTGGTGGTTTTGAAATCGCCCAAATGTGTGGCGCAATGCTTGCCGCTTACAAAAAAAATATGCTCATTCTCGTAGATGGTTTTATTGCATCAGCAGCATTTTTGGTTGCTTACAAAATCAATCCTGATATTTTGAAAAATGCTGTTTTTTGTCACTTAAGTGATGAATTTGGACACAAATACTTGTTAAATTATCTTGGAGTCAAGCCTTTATTGACTTTAGAAATGCGTTTGGGCGAAGGCTCGGGTTGTGCTGTTGCTTATCCAATTGTTCAAAGTGCCGTGGCGTTTTTGAACGAAATGGCGAGCTTTGAAAGTGCAGGTGTATCTAATAAATAATCTAAAAAAATGAAAGAAGAAATACGTATTTTTTTTACGGCACTCATGTTTTACACAAGGATTCCTTGTCCGTCAGACATTGATCATTCGCCCGAGTACATCAACAAAGCGACCCGTTATTTCCCACTGATTGGTTGGATTGTTGGCAGCATTTCATTTGTCGTTTTTGGGCTAACGACTTTTTTATTTGATTTGCCAATTGCAGTCATTTTTTCGCTTATTGCAGGTGTTTTGACTACTGGGGCATTTCACGAAGACGGATTGGCTGATGTTTTTGATGGTTTTGGTGGTGGCTGGACAAAAGAAAAGATTTTAGACATTATGAAAGACAGCCGAGTTGGTGCTTATGGCGTTATTGCGTTGATTTTTCTTTTTGGCTTAAAATTCTATGCGCTCGAAGGCATTTTACTCAAAAATGAACCTCGTGATTTTGTATTGATTTTCTTGATTTTTGTCACTTATCATGCTTTGGCAAGGCTTACTGCCATTAATATTGTCTTTACCGAACAGTATTCAAGGGCTGATGAAGACAGTAAAGCCAAACCTATTGCCAAAGCACATTCCTACAAAGAAATCATGGGCGCATACTTTTTTGGACTGTTGCCACTTGTTGTGCTAAGTTTTTTTCATTGGCAGTTTGTAGCGGTTGTTTTTCCGTTGGGAATTTTATATTTTTACTCAAAACGTTATTTTAACAAATGGATTGACGGTTACACAGGCGATTGCTTAGGAACTGTCGAGCAATTGGCAGAATGTGTTTGCCTTTTAACTTTTTTAGCCGTATGGAAATTTATGTAATTCGACATACAAAAGTCGCTGACGTTGAAGGTGTTTGTTATGGACAAAGCGAAGTCAATTTGGCAGAAACCTTTTCAGAAGAAGTCGATTTTTACCAAAAAAGATTAGCTTCTGATTTTGATGCAGTTTTTTGTAGTCCTTTGCAACGTTGTCAAAAATTGGCAAAAAACCTTAATCTGGGCAATATACAAGTAGATTCACGTCTTATGGAAATGAATTTTGGTGATTGGGAGAATCAAAAATGGGACGATATTGACCAAGATAAGCTCAATGATTGGATGCAAGATTTCGTCCATACTCGAACACCAAATGGCGAAAATCTAAGCGACCTTTTCTTTCGGGTAAAATCTTTTTTAGATGATTTGCGAGAAAAACAAGATTTGAAAAAAGTTTTACTGGTAACTCACGCAGGAGTTATTCGCTGTACATGGGCTTATCTCTTAGAAATTCCGCTGCAAAATATCTTCAAAATCCCTGTAGAATTTGGCGAAATATTTGTTTTCAGACTTGGAAAAGAAGATATTTTGGATAAAATAATTATGAAATAATAACATTTTGCATCTTAAGAATAAAGCTCTTTTAGGAGAGTTGAAAAAGTTTGTATGCACTAAAAAATTGCCCTGTATTTCGTTCAATACAAGGCAATCAATATAAAAATCAAAAAATTTGAACCTAAAAATGATTATTCCTTTTTAATAAACATTTTCAACACACTATCTTTATTACTTTCATTGGAGAATCGGATATGATACATTCCAACTGCTAAATTTTCTACATCTACATCAAAATAATTTTGACCAATTCCGCTTTCAACGCTTTGTTTTTTGACAATTTCACCTAAATTATTGACAATAAGTATTTCTAATGTCATGTTTTCAGCGCTATTGTAGCGAACATTCAAAAGACGATTCGTTGGAACAGGTCCAATCTCTATGTTTTCTAATCCATTTGTTTTATTGGCACTGATAGCAATTATTTTTGAAAATTCATTTCTTCCATCTTGATCCAATGCTTTTAGTTGGTAATAACAATTTTTATTCGCATCATTGTTTTTATCCAAGAAAAAATACGTTGCGCCATTGCCATTTTTGCCTTTGGCATCTGAAAAAGCAATTTTTTCAAAACGAATACCGTCCATACTTTTTTGAATTTCAAAACCAGTAAAATTAACTTCCAAAGCCGTTTTCCAATCCAAACGCACTTGATTGTTTTCTTTTCTACCTTCAAAAGCCACTAATTTGATAGGCAAAGGAACAACACTTTCTGAATCAAAATCACCATCACCTGGGGCACCGCCGCCACCACCATCACCGCCATCTGGTCCAGGAGAAGAAGTTGTCCTTGCACCACAAACCGAAGCGTAACAATCTCTAATCCAAACATTTCCTGCCAAATCGGTGAAAGAAATATCCGTATAAACAGCTCCTGCTCCTCCTGGGCCATAGAGTGAATTGCAAAAATCAAGTAAAGTTGTTCTTGTACCTGTTGTACTATATAGATTATAGCTTTGCAAAGTTAATGTACCTGGGGTAAAATTTTGTCCAATTGCCACACTTGTATAGGTATTTGTTCCTCCACAGTCTGTTATGGTTGTCGCATCACCAATACCAAAACCAACCGTAGGCACAGTACTGTACATCTGATAATTGGTTGGATTGGCAGGAGGTGTATTTGGAGGATAAGAACTATTTGCAGTAAAATTGAGATAATTTAATCCAGCCAACAAACTTGCTGTCCCACAAGTACCCGTTGGCGTTCCGCAAGGCAAACAAGAAGGAGCAGTGTCCGTTCCATTTGCGCCACCAGCACCACCAACGCCTTTCGTACCACCAGTACCACCAGCACCACCAGAAAGACCAACCATCGAAGCGGTCAATGTACTGCCCGTAGCTTTTTTAATATAGACAAAACCACCAGCACCACCATTGCCGCCCGAGCCGCCCGAGCCGCCACCTGCACCATTGCCGCCGCCGCCGCCGCCGCCTTTCCCATTACATTCACGACCGCCGCCATTGCCGCCAAGTCCGCCAGTACTACCGCTGGTAGCAGCTGTGCCACTAGTGCCAGCCGTACCGCCTAAACAAAATTGAAGCCCAGAAGGAGCTGCAACAAAATTTTTGACAAAAATCAAAATCAATCCACCGCCAATTCCTCCATTGCCACCGTTGCCACCAGCACCACCCGCACCGCCAATTGCTCCATCTGTACCATTTATACTTGTGGTCGTTTGGTCGCCGCCACCGCCACCGCCGCCAGCTCCGATACCACCAATACCAGCATTTCCACCAGTACCACCAGCACCTAAAAGATAGCGTTTTGCTGGTTTATTGCTTGCATTTGTAGCTGGAATACCTGCACCAGGTACATTAGGGTTCAAAACGGGAACAATTGCCATCGCTGTTCCACCCGTGGCAGCACCATTAGCACCGCCAAAAACACCTTGTCCGCCAGTGCCTGTACTTCCGCCAACGGTTGCAGGGTCGCCATGTATGCCTGAGCTTCCGCCAGTGCCGCCACTTCCACCCGTACCTCCATTCGTACCGCTAAAACCTTTGCCAATCATGTCCAACTTTCCACCAGTATTGATGGTAAAATCATTGTTTGCCATGAAAGTCAAAACACCACCCGTAGAGCCATTCCAAGCTGATGTCGTAAGTGTTCCGTTAACGATTACATCGCTGTATTGAGGAAGTTTGATGAGCTGAACTTTTTGAGTAGCTGCATCGTAAGTTTTGGTAGGTGCGCTGCTCAAAGTCACTGTTGAGCCGCTGACAGAAGCAACTTTTAGTTGTTCCCAATTCCCTTCATTTCCAGTGTTTCCCGTCATTTGAATCAGTAAAATTTCGTCGTTGGCAGCGAATCCAGCCGAACTCAGTGTCGTCAATGCACTACCAGAAATAGCAGTTACATTGGTTGCAGTAAGGGATAAGTTACTCGCACCACTAACAGTTGATGCGCCATCAGCACCGTTGCCATATTGAGCAAAAATAGTGCTGAATGAACAAATAAGCATCATCAAAAGGCTTATTTTCAAAAGGTTATTTCTAAAAATCATGCGTTAAATAAGGTTTTAAAAAAGTAAAAAAAAGGTTTTTTTAGTATAATTTTTTCAAATAAAAACACAACTCCTTCACCTTGTTTGAAGCGAATCAAATAAGGTTTTTTTATAAAAAAATAATAAAAATTTTTGCTGAATTTGAAGCGAATCAAACACAACTTTTTTTTAAATTACTGATTATCAGATTTATAAATTGATTTTTATATGAATAAAATAAATAAAATATTGTATTTAGTGACAATATATAATGATATGTATTTTTCAAAAAAATATGTAACTATTTTATATTAAAATAGTTTGCTTCTTTTATTTTTTTGTAATTATAAGACCTTACAGCTAACGCAAAAATTTTAAAAACCAGATATTTTAGTAAAAAAATAATTTTCAATAAATTATTTTCTACCTTTGGTTAAAGTTCAAACTTAATACTAATCCGCATAAGTCCTCGGACTAAATTATTTAAAACAAAAATATATGCAAAAAATCACTTTTTTACTCGTTTTTTTAGCTTTTAGCAGCAAAAGCATTTGTCAAAATATTGATGCAATGAAAAATGCTGCGGACAAAGCCATTGACAGCCGTTATGCTGAATACAAAAATCTTGCCTTGCAGATTTGGCAACACGCCGAACTGGGTTATCAAGAAACCAAAAGCTCCGCAGCGTTGCAAAACACCTTGAAAACCAATGGTTTTGAAGTAAAAGCTGGTGTAGCGGATATGCCAACAGCTTTTGTCGCTACGTATGGTTCTGGAAAACCTGTGATAGGAATTTTAGCAGAATTTGATGCGTTGCCAGGTCTTGCACAAGAAGCAGAACCGACCAAAAAATTTCGGAAAGGTGCAGGTGGACATGGTTGCGGACATCATCTTTTTGGTGTAGCTTCCATGGCATCGGCAATAGAATTAAAAAATCAGCTACAAGCCAATAAACTATCTGGTACAATCAAAATCTATGGCACGCCTGCCGAAGAAGGCGGTGGTGGCAAAGTATATATGGTTCGTGCGGGACTTTTGGAAGGCGTTGATGTAGTGATGCACTGGCATCCTGCAAGCTCAAATGCAGCAGATGCAGCTTCTTCTTTGGCAAATATTTCTGCAAAATTTCGTTTTCGAGGTCAAGCGGCTCATGCAGCGGCTTCGCCTGACCGTGGTCGGTCTGCGCTTGATGGCGTAGAAGCAATGAACAATATGGTGAACATGATGCGTGAACATATTCCACAGGAAACTCGGATTCACTATGTGATTACCGATGGTGGTAAAGCTCCAAATGTTGTACCCGATTACGCAGAAGTGTATTACTATGTACGTCACCCAAATCGTGAAATTTGCCGTGAGATTTTTGACCGCCTTAACAAATGCGCAAACGGTGCTGCAATGGGAACAGAAACCAATGTAGAAATGGAAGTTGTAAATGGCGTTTATGATTTGTTGCCTATTGTGCCGTTGGCAAAGCAAATGCACAGCAATCTGACCCGTGTCGGAGGTGTTACTTACAACGATTCAGAAAAAGCATTTGGGTTAAAAATACAAGAATCTTTTCCTGCAAAAGACCGTCCGTCCTTGGAAGATGCTTCAAAAGTAGAGCCTTTTGTAGTTGGGAGAAAAGGCGGAAGCGGCTCAACAGATGTTGGTGATGTGAGTTGGGTAGTGCCGACTGTTGGTCTACGTACTGCAACATGGATACCAGGAACAGCAGCGCACTCTTGGCAAGCAGTCGCTTGTGGTGGTACTGAAATTGGAACAAAAGGCATGATGGTTGCCGCCAAAACCCTTACAGGTATGGGGCTTGATTTGTTCACCGACCCAAAACTTATAGAAGCTGGCAAAGCTGAATTTGACAAAGCTCGTGGTACTAATTTTCAATACAAATCACTTGCAGGTGATAGAAAACCTCCACTTGACTACAGAAATAATAGCTCAGGCGCTCACTCAGATTAATGGGGTGTATAACAAATTTACATCGAATTACAAAAATTTTGTCCCTGTGCAAACTTTTTGTAATTTCGAGAGTCGAAAGTCGAAAGTAAAGACTAATTTTTCGACTATCGACTCTCGAAAGTCGAAGAATTTGACAAGAATCCCAAAGCTATAAAATAAACTGTAAATTTGTTATACAACCGATTAATGCAAATCTGTTGTGGTTTTTACTTTTGCCAAATAATTTCCCATTTTTCAAAGTAATAGTTAGAGTAACAGGCATTTGGTGACGGTAACTGTTCTCCACTTATACGACACAGTGTATCGCAAGAATTGTTCACAACGTATTCTATTCCATCAAAGTGTCCATAATCTGTATTCAACCAATAGTGCAATTCATTGCCAATTTTTTGAACCCTTATGGTTTTGACTTTGGTCAATGAATCGTCAATCACTTTACTGCGAATACAAGCTGGAATTGTTTTGTCTGTTGCTTCATTTTCTTTTTTACAAGCAGAAATAAAGGAAAATAGTATAAGAAAAGGTATTCTGTTCATACTGAATTTTATAGTGTAAAAATAAAGGTGATTTGTATTCTAAAATAAGACGTTTCTTGTGTGAAAAAGGTTGGGTATATCTACTACTCGATGTTCCAGTTTTTGAAATTTTAGGCATAATTTTTTTTGACACTAAAATTTTATAATTTTTTTATAATTTTTATAAAAATAAAAAATTGA
>JAYWHK010000204.1:0-8452 GCA_043777755.1 Saprospiraceae bacterium | reverse complement strand
AGTTCGTTTTGCAACGCTAAGTTAAGCCCTTTTTTTTATTTTAAAAACTTTATTTTTTAATCATATTAAAAAATTAAAGTTTTGTCACGTAGAGTGGAGTTTTCCTCTTTTATCAACTATGAAACTCAATACAGTTCTTGATTGAAATTCATTTTGTACTGGAAATTTGAACTCCTTATGAATGTATTCAGCTATATCTATTTGTTGATTTTTAGAATAAAAAGGAAAAGAATCCACTTCTGTATAAACTCTTGATTTAAGGTTTTTATCCCAGTAGTATTTACAAGTATTTTGGTTGTTTCTTGAAACGGCACAACCAAATAAAAGAAGGAGAATAAAAATCAATATTGCATTTTTCACATTCTTATTGGTTTTCAATTTTTAATATAAAATTACAACATATACACAGCGGAGATATAGCAGTTGTATTTTTTTTGCAATAATACACGTAGAGAAAAGGCACGTCTTTTCTCGTGTTTCGTAGGCTTTCGTAGTGCGAGAAAAGGCGTGCCTTTTCTCTACGTGACGCTCTTGTACTCAATCAAAACACAAAGAATATTGGGCTTATTTTATTTTTTCGGATAAAAATGTATCGAGATGGAATTGATACAATACCTCATTCCTGTTTTATCACGAGGACCATCATTAAAAATGTGTCCGAGGTGGCTGCCACAATTGGAACAAAGTAACTCTACACGCCTCATACCGTGCGTCGTGTCGGATTTGTGTTCAATGTTTGCTGTTTCCAACTCTGACCAAAACGAAGGCCAGCCACAGCCCGAATGAAACTTATGTTCTGCCGCAAAAAGCTCAAATTCACAAGCCGCACACGTATAGATTCCTTCTTCTTCGGTGTCGGTATATTGTCCAACAAAAGGACGTTCTGTTCCTTTTTGACGAAGCACATAGTACTCTAAATCCGAGAGTTGTGCTTTCCATTCAGCATCGGTTTTGTTTATTTTGTACATATTTTTTTAATTTTTTCAGGCACATAACCTTTCTAAATAGCAATCTTCCCCTATTTCAAGGGTAATACTTTTTAAACCACTTTTCTCTAACATTCCAAAATCAACTTTGTTCATATTGGTTTGAAAACGATTGCCTTTCCCTTTCCAAAAAAACAATGGAGCGATATTCAAGATTGAAAAATATTTAACTATGCGAAGGTAGCATTTTTTTAGATTTTTTTCAAAAAAAAAACAAAAAATCTTGTTTTTTCAAAAAAAAAGTAAAAATCACACTACCTTTGTTCGTAAATTTCAATTAAAAAATGGAAAAGGTTTTACAAATTTTAGAAAAATACAAGGCATTGGATGTTGAAAATGCCGTAGATTTCAAAAAATTCAATCAGTATTTGGTTTCGCATCACTCGACGAGCATCGAAGGAAGCACACTCACCTATATAGAAACCACCGTTTTGTTAGAAAAAGGGCTTACACCAAAAGGAAAACCTTTGGTGCATACTTTGATGCAAAAAGACCATTACGAGGCATTGCTTTTTACCCTTGAAAAATCCAGTCCATTGCATTTTACACCAACATTTATCCAAGAAATTAACGCTCATGTTTTGCGGACAACTGGTCAGATTTACAATACCATTTTAGGGCAAGTAGATGCCACAAAAGGCGAATACCGCAAAGGAACTGTTTTTGCAGGGCAGACCACTTTTGTCAATTACGCAAAAATTGATGGAATGGTAAAAACGCTTTGCAATAAAATCAATGAGCAACTTTCACTGCCTTTAACAACAACTGAAAAGTTAATTTTATCATTTGAAGCCCATTATGAATTGGTTTATATTCACCCGTTTTACGATGGTAATGGACGCACATCTCGCCTAATGATGAACGCTATCCAAAATTATTTTCAACTGCCTTTAGCAATTGTCCATTCAGAGGACAAGGTAGAATACATAGAAGCTCTTATTGCATCAAAAAATACAGACACGACTCTTCCTTTCTTGGATTTCATGTTTGAGCAATATGAAAAACACCTAAAAAAGCAAATTAGGCTTTTTGAAAATGAGTAAATCAATTTTTTCCATTAATCACCTCTGGCGCATTGTCATTGTATTGGACTTTGACAGCGGCTTCGTTGATTTTTGTGACACGAACTTCCGTTCTACGGTTGTACTGATGTTCTTCCTCCGTGCAATTAACGCCATCAACGCAACGGTTACGCAATTGACTTTCTCCAGCTCCAAAAGCTGTTATTCGACTTTCATTGATTCCTCTAGCAGCCAAATAACTCTTGGCAGATTCAGCACGGGCTGCGGCTAATTTTTGGTTGTATTCTGTTTTTCCACGAGCATCTGTATGTGATGTCAATTCTACTTCCATGGTGGAATATTGTTGCATCAAAGTTACCAAAGCATCTAATTCTTGCGCTGCACCTTGTCTGATAATCGCTTTGTCAAAATCGTAGTATATTTTTTCTAAAACAATCACCGTTCCCATCGAAATAGGTTTTGAAACAACCTCCGCTTCTGTTGGCGTAAGGCTTACTTTTACCGTATTGGCTTTATTGTCGTCACCAACATTTAATTTTTCAAGCGAACTTGATTTGTAGCCATTGGCTTCTGCGGTGATTTCGTAGTTGTTTTTATAATCCAAAGGCAATTCAAACTCTCCATTGGCGTTGGCACGTACTTCTTCTGTTTTTTTCGTAGAAAGGTTTAGAATTTTGACCAAAGCGTTGGGAATTCGAGTATTTTTAGTGCTTACAACGGTTCCGACGAGCTTAGGTTTGCTCATTTTTTTCAATAAAACATCAATAAAAACAAGCCCAGCGTTTTTTTCAAAAGTTGAATAAGGCATTTCTTTGCTTTCGTAGCCTTCTTTGCTAACCACAATCAAATAATCACGGTCATTTTTCAAATCGTATTTTGCTTCGCCATTCGATGTTGTGTAACGGTCAGGTTTTCCCAATTGTGCAGCCTCTTTGCGCACCAATTTCAAACCAACATCATTTCCGTTTTTAGGCATTTCGACGTTGTAAAAATTTTCACCATTAAAAAAACCATTGACTGTTTTTTCAAAAATACGGATTTCAGATTTTTCAATACGGGACTGATCTGTTTCGTCTTTTACGGTAATCAAGCTATTTAGCTCAAAACTTTCGCTTGTCAAACGATTTTCTGTTTTGAATAAATAAATATCGTCTGAACCAAAATTTTGCTCTGTTCGATTCGAGGCAAAATAACCAATATCACCATCAGAATTGAGAATTAATGCCAAATCATCAGCTACAGAATTGTAAGGCTCGCCCAAATTCTTGACTTTTGCGCCAGTTTTACTCAAGTCAATGCTGTAAAGATCATAGTCTGTCGCAGCTCCGCTAACAGTCGGATGTCCACCTTTTGATGAAAAAAACAATACACCACTTTCATGGATGAATGGAAATGCCTCGTTGCCTTTTGTATTGATTTTGTTACCCAAATTCACAGGTTTTGTCCAAGTATTTCCTTTTTTTTCTGCTACATAAATATCAAATCCACCTTCTCCGCCGTACATATCAGACGAAAAATACAAATATCGTCCGTCGGCAGAAAGAGAAGGATGAAAACAGGTGTATTTATCACTATTAAAAGGCAGCGGCGTGACATCTTCCCAATCCAAAACACCTCGTGTAGCGCTGTAAATTTTCATATTTACTTTGTCACGGCTGTCAGCGATGCTCATGCCATTTTTTTGATTATTGCTTGAAAAATACATGATATTGCCTTTTTTATTAAAAGAAACACCACCATCATGGTAAGCAGTATTGGCTTCGAGCGAGTAAGGAACGGGCTTCATCGGCACAAAATTACGGTCACTTTCTGCATAATACATCTGGTAACGGGGTTCTTTTGTTTTGGGGTCTAATATGCCATCTTTTGGTGCAGACATAAAAACGATGCCGTTTTGATAAAAAGCAGGAAGGCTATTGGTTTTGTCCGTGTTGATATTGCTACAATTCCAAAGTTCAACGCCTTTTACTTTTGTTGCGCCTTTTTCATAGACTTTCGTTTTTGATTTGGAATTGGAACTTTGCTGGGCAAAAGAAATCGTTGTTCCTAAGAGGAACAATATAAAAAGAATTGATTTATTGGACATTTTTATGAATCGGTTTTTAAAATGTATCTATGTGTTATATACGTAAAAAACGTAAAATGGTTCGTTTTATTGTATGCGTAGAGAAAAGGCACGCCTTTTCTCGCCATACGTTACATCATACGTTATACTTTCCGTTTTTCGAGAAAAGGCGTGCCTTTTCTCTACGTGGTATGTGGGACAAAAAAAGGTTGTTTCTCTTTTACAGAAAAACAACCTTTTTTTAAACGTGCAGGGCTTCTTTTCTACCCAACAGCAATTCTCGGCTCTCTACCCTATCTGGGTCAGGAACACAACAATCGACTGGACATACAGCTGCGCATTGTGGTTCTTCGTGAAAACCGACACATTCTGTACATTTGTCAGGTACAATGTAGTAAAAATCATCTGCCACAGGCATCTGTTTTGAATCAGGAGCAACCGTTTCACCACTAACCAAAGCGTAATCGCTCGTAACGCCAGTACCATCATTGATAGCCCACTGTACGCCACCTTCATAAATTGCATTGTTCGGACATTCTGGTTCACACGCACCACAATTGATGCACTCGTCCGTTATCATTATTGCCATATTTTTACTATAAGATTGATTTTATTAATGAATAATTATTGAAACTTAGCGTATTTTATTTAATCACTAATTTTATCTAATTAAACGAATTTTCACTAATCGTAACTTAACAATTTTATCTGATTTCACTAATTTTATTAAAACTTCGTTTTAATTTTTTAAGCAGCTACGTTTTTATTATTTTTAATTATTCATTTTTAATTTTTAATTAAAAATTACTCGCACAAATCCAAAATCCGGTTCAGTTCGTCGTTTGAATTAAAATTAATTTGGATAGAACCTTTTCCGTCGGATTTGGTTTTGAGTTGTATTTTTGTACCAAAAAAACTACTCAGAGAATCTTGTACTTTACGGTATTCGGGAGATAGTTTTGAAGGTTTTGGTTTGGCATCTACTCCTTTTGATTCTGTATATTTTTGAATTAAATTTTCAATATCACGAACAGAAAGGTTCTCTTTCAAGGTTTGATGAAAAAGCATCAATTGCAATCCTAAATCATTCACACCTGCCAATGCACGAGCATGACCCATGCTCAATTGTTTGTTTTTGATGGTGCTTTGAATTTCACCAGGCAATTTTAACAAACGCAAATAATTGGTAATTGTCGAGCGTTTTTTGCCTACACGTTCCGACATATTTTCATGCGTCATGTTACATTCATCAATCAAACGTTGGTAACTTATGGCAACTTCGATGGCGTTCAAATCTTCCCGCTGAATGTTCTCGACCAAAGCCATTTCGAGCATTTCTTGGTCGTTTTCGGCAGCACGAATGTAAGCTGGAACTTCTGTCAAGCCAGCCAATTTGGACGCTCTAAAACGACGTTCTCCCGAAATCAACTGAAAAGCGGTGTCATTGAGTCGTCTTACCGTAATCGGCTGAATCAGACCGTAAGCAGTGATAGATGCCGAAAGTTCTTCCAACGCATCTTTGTCAAAATCCTTACGAGGTTGAAATGGATTTACCTCAATGTACTCAATCGGAAGCATCGCCACATTGCTCGTAAGCTCACGGGTTACTTTTTCAGGATTCTCCTTTACCTCGGTATCAATATTGGTCAATAAAGCACGAATGCCTTTGCCAAAATCTGACTTTTTTACTTTAACTGGTGGAATTGACATATTTCTTATAGTAGTGTTGTAGTGTTTGATTGTTATAATGTTGGATTGTTTAAGTGTTTGCCAAACGAGCAGTAACATTTTAACAATTTAACATTCTAACTTTTAGTTTTCTCCGTAATATTCGGCAAAAATAGTTTCTGTTTCATAGAGTTTGACACAATGCAATTGACATTCCGTGATGTGTGGCTCTAATTCTTTCCAAATGAGCAACACGAGGTTTTCGGTTGTTGGTTGGAGATTTTCAGGAATAAAATCAACATCAAGGTTCAAGTTCGAGTGATCGAGCTTGTCTGTCACAATTTTCTTGATGAGTTTTCCTAATTTTTTAGCATCAAAAATAAAACCCGTTATCGGATTGGGCTTTCCCTTAACCGTAACGTGGAGATAATAATTATGACCATGCCAGTTTTTGTTGGAGCATTTCCCAAAAACCTCAAAATTCTTTTCTTCTGACCAATCTTTCACCCAAAGTTTGTGTGCAGCGTTGAACCTTTCTACTCTTGTCAGATAAACCATTCACTTAACTTTTTAAATTTTTTGCAAAAATAAGACCTTTTGAAATAAAAAACACATTTTAACAAAAAAATAAAATGAATTTTTTAAATTTCATTAAATAAAGTCGTCGTCACTATCGTTACAAAAACTTTATATCAAAATAAAATATTCAAAATTAGGTCTATAAAAACTTGCTGTTTATCTAAACATTATATACTTTTGTCATGTTCTTGTCATTCATATTAGTATATGTCTAAAACAATGCTTACTTTTGGTTTCGGAATATGATTATAAATGGACAACATATAAGAAATGCGCTGATAGACACCTTCGTTTGGACACGAACTACATGGGTTTATCACACCTTGTTTTGGGTTTTGTTTTACGCCAGTTTGATGTATTTTGAAGACCAGAATCAGCCTGTCGTTTTTCGCTCGGTGATTGAGTTTGTCAATTTGTTTTTTTATGTGGTTTTGGTGTATTTTAATATATTTTTTTTAATACCTAACTACCTGACAGGCAAACGTTTGTGGATTTATTTGATGATGTTGGTGCTTACGTGTTTGATTTTAACACCGTTAAAATTATTGGTATTTTTTGTCTGCTACAATCATTCACCAGAGATTCAAGAAGCAATGGTTCTGAACCAACGCTGGTATTTTTCTACCCTGCTTTTGATGGGCGGAGCTTCTACAGTATATAGTATCATTGCGGACTGGAAAAAACAAGAAAAAGAACAAAGTGAATTGCAGAATAAAACAATTGAGAGTGAATTGCGTTTTTTAAAGACACAAATCAATCCTCATTTTTTATTCAATACGCTCAATAGCTTGTATGCGCTGACTCTGAAAAAGTCAGATGATGCCCCAGAAGTTGTACTTCAATTGAGTGAAATGATGCGCTATATGCTTTACGATTGCAACGAACCAATGGTTTTGCTCAGTAAAGAAGTCAATTATATTGAAAATTACTTGAAATTGGAACAGTTGCGCATGAAAAAAAATGCCAATGTTAAGTTTATTGCACAAGGTGACATGACGACACAAAAAGTTGCTCCACTCTTGTTTATTCCTTTTATTGAAAATACTTTTAAGCATGGAGCAAGCAACCAAATCAAGGAAATTTACATATACATTACATTGAAAATCATTGATGGGCAGATTGTATTTACTTGTGAAAACAACAAACCCGAAGTTTTGCCTAATTTTAATACAGGCAAAAAAAGTGGTGGTATTGGTTTGGTCAATGTAAAACGAAGATTAGACCTTTTATACCCCGAAAAAAACCATTTGAAAATAGCAGATAGTCCTGACAGCTACAAAGTTGAATTGACTATTGATTTATAAAAAAACCATAACAAACTATGTTAAATGTATTAATTGTTGATGATGAACCCCTTGCACTCGATATTATCGAAACTTTCGTTGCAAGAATAGACGATTTGAAACTAATTAGAAGATGCTCAAACGCCATTGAAGCCAAAGAAGCTCTTGAAGAACACCACGTTGATTTAATGTTTTTGGATATTCAAATGCCTCAGATTACAGGCGTTGAATTTCTCAAAAGTTTAGAAAATCCACCCATGGTGATTTTTACAACTGCCTACTCCAATTATGCCATTGAAAGCTATGAACTAAGTGCTTTGGATTATTTGCTCAAACCAATTTCGTTTGACCGTTTCCAAAAAGCAGTCGCAAAAGCCGTTGAACAGCATCAACTTCATAAACAAGTGACACCCGAAGATGCGCCCGCTGCGCCCGAAGAAGTGGATCATATTTATGTCAAATCGGATAAAAAACTCATGCGTGTGAAATACAGCGATATGATTTATATTGAAGGATTGAAGGATTATGTGATTATCAGAATGGACGCTGGGCGAATAATTACGCTGCAAACCATGAAAAGTTTAGAAGAAAAACTGCCTCGGAATCAGTTTCGTAGGGTACATCGCTCTTACATCGTTGCAGTGGACAAAATCCTCTCTATCGAAGGCAATATGATTGAAGTATTGGAAAAAGGTCAGAAAAAGCTAATTCCAATCGGTAAGAATTACCGTGACGAATTGTTGGATTTGATTGATAGGAATAGGTTGTAATAAAAGAATCCGTAGTGTTGGGATTTCCGTATCGTTGGGATTTCCGTAGCGTTGGCTTTAAAGCCAACGCTACGGAAAT
>JAYWHK010000203.1:0-23426 GCA_043777755.1 Saprospiraceae bacterium | reverse complement strand
AAATAAATGTTTTTTTACAAAATAATACTTTTTTTTGCATCTTTTACAACCCATAACGAATGCTTTTTTCTATCACTTAATATTTTACAGTAAGATTTAATTTCAAAAGAACCCAATAAAGAGGAAACTTTAATTCACCTCAACGCTTCGCAAGTTGGCGCAACAGACATCAATACTTACATCAGCCGAAAATTTGACAAGGCTGGCATTACGCTTTTGGCGCAACGCAACACACACCTTGCTTTTGATGCGGACAAAGACGGTTTTACAGATTTACCGCAACTCACAAAGTACAATTTTAATCCTCGTTTGTTTTATCAATTCAATGAAAAAACAAAAGGTTACATTGGCGGAACATTCACAAATGAAGTCAGAAGCGGTGGCGATTTGAAAATTTTAGATGGAGAATTACCTTCGGCAAATAATTTTTATAGTGAGCGAAACGACATCAATCGTAGCACAACTCAACTAAAATTAGAACACCAACTCTCTGATAACCAGCGCATTGAAATCAGAAATAGCTTTAATTTTTTCAGCAGAGAATTGACTGTTACGCCTTCTCTGGCAACAGGCAGACATCGTTTTGCAGGAAATCAAGTTTCTTCTTTTTCTGAATTGGCCTACTCGCAACGCAAAGAAAAAAATGTATTTATCGTTGGTTTGAATTTTTACAGCGACGATTTCAAAGAGCGCAGTTTGCAAGGCGCAACACCTCGCACTGAAAATTACAAAACACTTGGTGCATTTGCCAATTATGTTTTTGACATTGGTAAAAAAGTATCTATTGAAAGTGGTTTGCGTTCGGATTATGTTTTTGATGAAAAAATGTATGTGTTGCCTCGAGTATCGGCACTTTTCAAATGGACTGAAAAAATGACGACCCGAATCGGCGGCGGTATGGGTTATCGCAACGCTAGTATGTTCAATCAAGAAGCCGAAATTTTGGCTTATCAAAATGTTTTGTCCATCAATCGCACGACAACAAAGGGAGAACAATCTTTTGGCGGAAATGTCGATTTTGGGTATAAAACACCTTTGGGCGACAACTTTTTCTTGATTTTTAATCAAATGTTTTTTTATTCAAAAATTGATAAACCATTGATTTTAAATAAAGTAGGAAATAATTATGAATTTGGCAATGCGAATGGCTATACCGCAAGCCGAGGTGCTGAAACTTTTTTCAAACTTGGATTTTATGATTTTGTTTGGTTCGTCGGTTATACATTTACAGATGCCAACAATCATTTTAGCAATCAAGAGAGCGTTATGACACTTACACCTCGTCATAGTTTGAAAGGCGATATTTTGTATGCCCTTCCAGGCAAATGGCGCATCGGTTTTGATTACGAATACAAAAGCGGACAGACCCTTTCAAGTGGCAAAATCACCCGTAGCTATTGGACAAGCGGTGGTTTAGTGGAATATACGCACAAAAGCACAACGATTTATGCCAATACTGAAAATTTTGGCAATGTCCGTCAAACCAATTTTGAAAGTCTAAAATCAGCCCCTTACAACACACCTCAATTCACCGAAGTCTGGGCTCCGTTGGATGGTTTTGTTTTTAATGCTGGAATAAAAATTAGGTTGTAAGCGGGCGTTCAAAATTAATTAGTATTATTTTGTCGTTGAGAAAAAAGTTATAAATAACTGACTATAAGGTCCAAAGGACTCCTTCGGAGAAAGTTATTTATGATTTTTTGAGCAATCGACTGAAAAAAATAATACTAATTAATTTAGCCCCAATACTTAAGTTCAAAGCATTAGTGAAATTAAAAATTCGTGTAATTCGTGTAATTCGTGTAAATTCGATAAAATTCGTGGTTAAAAACTTTACGCATAGATTACTCGTTCAGCTTCGGATTTTGTATTTATGCAAAATATTGCACACCAAGCATCCACAATATCTTTAATACCTAATAAGCAATATTCGTTGTGCATATTTCACTAATTTTTTTATTTTGTAAAAAAATAATAGCAAAATACAAGGATTTAGACCACATTTTTGAAATATATTAAAATACGTTTTATATTTGTGAAAAATTTCCGTAGCAAAATGCTAATGTTTGATTTTTTAAAATAAAATTTATGAAAAAAATATTTTACGGAGTAGTACTTTCAGCTTTTTTAGCATCATGCGATAAGCCAGTAGAAACACCTACTAACACGAATCAACCCGCAAGCGAGCATTACGAACTCGGCAATCCAAGCAATGCGACCACCGAAATTACCAAAACAGATAACTTTCTTTTGGTAAAAAAACAAATGGTCATCTGCTACAACAACACATTAGGTCGTGCCAATTGGGTAAGCTGGCGTATTGCACCAGAATGGCTTGGCAACACACCACGCCAAGATGATTTCCGTCCTGACGACGAACTTCCATCTACCTATTATAAGGCATCTTCAGGAACTTATACAGGAAGTGGTTTTGATAGAGGTCACATTTGCCCTTCTGGAGATAGAACTGCAAGCACCTCAGACAATTCCTCCACTTTTACCATGACCAATATGTTGCCACAAGCACCCAATGTCAATCAAGGCAACTGGGCGGATTTGGAAAACTATTGTAGAAAATTAGTTGATGCTGGCAACGAATTGTACGTTATTTCTGGCGGACGTGGCGAAGGCGGAAGCGGTTCAAATGGAGGTACAACCAAACGTTTAGACAACGGAAAACTAATCGTGCCTTCTCATTGTTGGAAAGTAGTGGTGATTCTTCCTAAGCAAACGGGAACAGATATTGATAGAATTGATGAAAAAACACGTGTAATTGCAATAGAAATTCCCAACAAACAAAGCGCAGGTGCTGCGTCTTGGGGCGATTATCGCTTGAGCGTAGATGATCTTGAAAAAAATATCAGTATTGATTCACCAGGTTTTGATTTGTTGAACAAAGTACCAAAAGCAATTCAAGATAAAATCGAAGCCATCAAAGATACTGGAAAAACACAATAAAAAATACCACAAATTTAGAATTTAAAATACAGAATTTAGAATTTATAAAATTTTAAAAAAATGAAAAAAAATCTACTCTTATTGGCTGCAACAGCCTTTTCTTTTCAAGTATTTGGTCAAAACCCAGGTACATTAGACAAAAATTTTACCACAACAGGTTATTCAAGTATTGATTTCGGAGGTACTAACGAAAGAGCAAACGCTATGGTCATACAACCTGACGGAAAAGCCATTGTTGTAGGAGAAAATGTTGTACCTACAAATTCAGCATTAGACCAATGCTATGTTGCTCGTTTTGATTCAAAAGGCGTAAAAGATGCTTCGTTTGGAACAGCAGGTATTGCAAAATTTGATTTTGGAACATCAAAGGATTATGGTCGTGACGTAGCCTTGCTTTCAGACGGTAAAATTTTAGTCCTTAGCTCTGTTACCAATACAACGGGCGATATAGTTGTGGCAAAACTTACTTCGACTGGTCAATTAGATGCTACTTTCGGAACAGGCGGAAAAACAACCATTGACAACAAAAGCAAAGTAGATATCGCACGCTCAATGGCTGTTCAACCTGACGGAAAAATCATCGTTGGCGGAGAAAGTGGCAATATTTTTATGGTATGCAGATTAACAGCTGCTGGTGCTTTGGACAATACATTTGGTACGAATGGCATTGTTACAGCGCAACCTATCAATTCAAATACTACTACTACTTGTAAAGTTCTTTTACAAAAAGATGGTAAAATTGTTTTGGTAGGATATGGTTCTGACGCTAACAACAATTCGAGTATGTCTATCGCTCGTTTTGATTCAAAAGGCGTTTTAGATGCAACTTATGGTACTAATGGTATTGCAGAACATGATTTGGGCGGTAATGAATTTTATTTTACAGCAAAAATACAATGGGACGATAAATTGATAATCGCAGGAAAAATAGCACCAACAAGTGCTGTAAAATACGAAACTTTTGCAGCTCGATTGACTACTGCTGGTCAAATAGACAAAACTTTTGGTACAAACGGTTATTACCGCCAAGACCTCAGTACTTTTCAAGAAGAAATGAGAGGTATGGACATTCAAGTCGATGGAAAAATTGTAATGGCTGGTTATATCGGTGACGATATCGGAATAGTAAGACTCAATGCTAATGGTGTTCTTGAAAAAACATTTAACAATGGCAAAGGATTTTTAATCGTAGATGTTCCAGGTACTCTAAAAGACCAAATCAATGCAGTTTCTATTGATAAAAGCAATAAAATCTGGCTGGCTGGCGTGATTGGTTATCAAACGACCAACGAGAACTTTGGCTTGGCACGTCTTAATAATTCAGCTGTAAGCAATGCCCTTGAAGTGGATAACAACAACACAGCTATGAATGTTTATCCAAATCCCGTAAACAGCTCATTATCAATAGAATACAACATCGAAACAGAAAGTGGCATTTTAATTGAGTTATATGATATTACAGGACGTAAAATAGCGCAATTGGCAAATGGACAACGCAATGCTGGTAAGCAAACAGAGCAATTAGAAATACCAAATTCATTGAATAATGGTATTTATATTTGTCGCTTACAAAGCAATCAAGGCGCATCAAATACAAGAATAATAATAAATAAATAAAATTTTTAATAAAAAAATGGATTACTTCACAAAATATTATATCTTTGTGTTGTATTATGAAAAAATAGATAAAATTGCTAATATGTGAAGCAATATTTCAGTTGTTTTACGATTTATCAAGCCCCTTGTTTTTAGTTGCAGATAAGTATTCATCTTCAAACAAGCATTTACTTTTTTTCAGTTAAGTTTTAATTTTTTTCACATTTTTACTTTTTATTCAGATGAATATTTATGTTGCAAACATCAGTTATGGTGTAACAAGCGGAGAGTTAGAAGCTGTTTTCGCTGAGTATGGCGAGGTAAGCTCTGCCAAAATTATCAATGATCGTGAAACAGGAAGAAGCCGTGGTTTCGGTTTCGTTGAAATGCCTAACGATGACGAAGCTCGTGCAGCTATCGAAGGACTTAACGATGTTGAGTTGGACGGTAAGGCATTAGCAGTTAAAGAAGCTACACCAAAAGAAGATCGCCCTAAGAGAGATTTCGGCGGCGGCGGTGGCGGCGGCGGTTTTAACCGTGGCGGTTCTGGCGGCGGCGGCGGTTTTAACCGTGGCGGCGGTGGCGGCGGCGGCGGCTATAATCGTGGCGGAAGCGGCGGTTCTGGCGGCGGCGGCGGATTCAACCGTGGTGGCGGTGGTGGCGGTTACAACCGCAACTCTGGTTCTGGCGGTGGCGGCGGTTACAATCGTGGCGGAAGCGGCGGTGGTTACAGCCGTGGCAATGACAATTACAACGATTAATTTCAATATATTTTTGTAATTCATTACACTTTGACAAGTCCTGAATTTTCTGACGAAAATTCGGGACTTGTGTTTTATATTTGTTTTTTGGCGTCGTGGCACATTATTGGCTGCGATTCACTATATATGCAAGGGCAACACTTTTTTAAGTGTTTGCCCTTTTTTTATATCAAAATCAAATTATACTTGTCACAAATCGGTTGTTTGTACAAATAAAAAATATTTATTATTTTTTTTAATATATTCTAAAAAAATAATTACCTTTTTAATGAAAATATAAATTATTGATAATCAAAGATTTAAATTTTGAATAAAAAAAGATTAAAAATTTTTATTTAATCTTTTTTATTTAAAACAATGTGAGTTTATTTTTTATTGAAAAAAATCTTATAAAATAGGTTAATTAATTTTTAAAAATTTGGAAATATATTATTTTTACATTTACTTTGCAAAGTATTTTAAAAATCCTATTAAAAATTAAAAGATTAAATTCTTTTTTAAAATTTTATTTTAAAAATTACAGCCCGTCCAAAATAAAACCATTCGTTAAGTGTTATAAATATATACACCATTTTTCACTAAACTTTCTCTTATTAAATATTTTTTTATTAACATTTAAATAAAAACGCATGAAGATTTTTACAAGATTTATTTGCTTATTGTTATTGTTTACGCTGACTAATGCTGCTTTAGCTCAAACAAGCATCATTAGTCCTACAGGCGATGGTGGTTTTGAAACAGGAACTACATTTGCCGCCAATGGCTGGACTGTTGCCAATTATACAGCTACAAATACCAATAAATGGTTTGTAGGAACTGCGGGAGTACCATCAGCAGGTACTAATGCTGCTTACATCTCTAACAATGCCACGGGTACTACACTCAATTACTCGACTACGGCATCTTCTAGAGTAATGTTTTATAGAGATGTTACTTTTCCTGCTGGAGAAACCCAAATATCTTTATCATTCAAAGTAAAACTATCTGGTGAATCCAATTACGATGACCTGACGGTATTCATTCAAAATGGAGCTACTGTTCCTGCGGTTACACAACCTAGCGCTAGTGCTAGTGCTGCTCCAACAATAACTGGCGCAACTGCTTTGGCGACTATCAGTGTCGTAGGTTCAGCTTATGTAACTCGTACTTATACAGTTACAGCTGCCCAAGCTGGAAATACCTCTGCGGCTACCACAAGAAGATTGATTTTTTACTGGGAAAATGATGCAAGTGGTGGTACTCAACCTCCTGCCGCAATAGATGAAATTTCTCTAACATCAAGTTGTTTAAGTGTTGTTCCTAGTGCAGCTACTTTGTTAACTACTACTTCTGCCCAAGCCAATTGGGCAACACTAGCTGGTACTGCTCAATATGAGGTGCGCTATAAAGCAACCACAGATCCAACCACAGTATCAACTTGGACAACTCCGATTACTTCAGCAACAACCAATGCTGCCATCACTGGATTGTCGTCAAGTACAGCTTACGAATACCAAGTTCGCTCTGCAACAAGCGGAACTTGTATGACTTGGTCAAATTCTATTAATTTTGCTACGTTGTGTAATTCAGTAAATTTAAATCTTTTACAGGAATTTGAATCAGGCACGACTACTCCAATTTGTTGGAGTCAGCAATTCGTATCTGGAACAAAGGCATTTTCTTATGGTACAGCAACTTCAGCTGCGGGAACAAGCCCAAATCCTGCTGCTTATGCAGGAAATAATCGTTTACTATTCCCTTCTTATTCTACCTCTGGCAATCAGACAAGATTAGTTACTCCTGTTATTAACACAGTAGGAACATCAAGTGTTGATGTGAATTTTCAATGGTATCATTCGAGCCTAGGAGGAGCAACTTCATATCTAACAGAAGGTGTTAAAGTACAATACTCTCTAGATGGAACAACCTGGACAAATGCAGGTAGCCTGATTAAAAGATATGATGCGACTACAGCTTGGACACTAAAAACATTAACATTACCAGCCGCTGCGGGTAATGTTGCTACTTTATATGTAGGTTTTTTATTTACTTCAAATGCTGGTTATGATAGCTATATGGATAACATTGACATCAAACCAACGCCATCATGTGTACCTCCAACTGCACTGGCATTATCTTCTATTACTTCTTCTTCGGCAAATTTAGCATGGACAGCAAGTGTTAGCTTACCAAGTAGTTATGAATTGTATTATAGCACTACAAATACAGCTCCGACCGCAAGTACAACTCCAAGTACAACAAGTTTAACAGGTACAAGTACCGCACTCAGTAGTTTAACAGCTACTACAACTTACTACGTATGGATGCGCTCTAATTGTTCTGGGGCATATAGCGATTGGTCATCCGTAGCTTCATTCACAACACTTTGTAACGCTGTCACTGCTTTTACTCAAAATTTTGACGCAGGAACAACCATACCTACCTGCTTTGCAAAAGTAGGAACTACTGGATCTGTAAGTGTACAAACATCAAGTGCTTCATCTACACCCAATTGCCTCTATTTTTATGCAAGTAGTACAACAGATCTTGCAACTTTTGCTTTACAACCCGTTTCAAATGCAGGTGCTGGAACACATCGTATTCGATTTAAAGCAAGAGCAAATTTCACAATTGGTGGTGTTTTGCAAGTTGGTTTTTTGACCAATCCAACAGACCCTGCAACTTTTACGAGCATACAGTCTTTTACAACAACTTCAATTACCGTTTATGATAACTTTATTTGTAATTCGGGAACAAGTGCTGGTACAAATCAAACCTTGGCGTTCAGACATACAGGAAGCCCTACCAATAGTATTCTAATTGATGATATTGTTTGGGAGCCAATTCCTACTTGTAACGAGCCTACAGCTTTGGTTATTTCAAATCTTACTGTAACGGGTACAGATTTATCTTGGACAGCTCCAACACCAATACCAGCCAATGGTTATGAGTATTATGTTTCGACAACAAGTACTGCACCTACGGCTGCAACAGTAGCAACTGGCACAAGCGCAGCTTCACCTGCTAATATTAGTGGTTTGACAGCAGCAACAACTTATTATGTTTGGGTGAGAGCAAATTGTGGTGGTGGCGATATTAGTGCTTGGTCAGCTGTTAAAACATTTACAACACTTTGCGATGCTATTTCTGTTGTTGCAGGAACACCGTGGCTTGAAGGTTTTGAAACGCCTGTTACACCTGTAATTCCTAATTGTTGGGCAAAAATTGATGGCAATGCAGATGGCGACGCTTGGGTAACTTCTACAACAGGACCAAGAACGGGCTTGAATTGCGCTCGAATTTATACTGATTTAAATACAAGTAACCAAGATTATTTCATTACACCTCAGTTTATTTTACCTTCAACACCGCAACGTTTACGTTTTTGGGTAAAAGCAAATTCTGCAACAGAGGTTGATGAAATTAGCGTGAAATTAGCAACCAACTCAGGCAATGCTATTGCTGATTACACCACTGTATTGTTGCCTTCAACACCTGTTAATACCACAACGTATGTTGAGAAAATAATTGATTTGTCAGCTTATGCAAATCAAACTGTTAGAATTGCTTTTGTTAGAGAGAATACTCCTGTAGATGGTTGGTATTTATATTTAGACGATGTTAAAATAGAAAATATTCCTACTTGTAACGAGCCTACAGCTTTGGTTATTTCAAACCTTACAGCAACGGGTACAGATTTATCTTGGACAGCTCCAACGCCAATACCAACCAATGGTTATGAGTATTATGTTTCGACAACAAATACAGCACCAACGGCTGTAACTACCGCAACCGGCACAAGCACAGCGTCACCTGCTAATCTCAGTGGCTTAACATCAGCAACAACGTATTATGTTTGGGTTCGCTCAAATTGTGGTGGCGGAGATATTAGTCCTTGGTCAAGCATATTGAGTTTTATAACAGAATGTGATGCCATCACGCCCAATGGTTTTGCTCAAAATTTTGATGCTGTCACAGTACCAGCTTTACCTATCTGTTGGAAGCAGTTGGCTAATAATAGTAATACATTGACATCTTCAACTTATACAGCATCGTCAGGAGCAAATTGCCTTCGTTGGGGAGTTAGCAGTACCGCTGCTGGCTCTTACGCTATAGCTGTTGGACCAAGTTTTAATGCACCTATCAATACCAAACAAGTAAAATTTAGACTAACCTCTCTTTCTGGTTTGGGTGCAAAAATACAAGTAGGTTATATGACCGACCCAAATAACCAAGCTACTTTTGTATTGCTTGGAGAAACAGTGGGTATTGCCACAAGTGGTACTGGTTCAAGTATGACAACCCAAATCATTTCACTGATAAATGCACCAAGCACTACTGGATTGCATCTTGCATTTAAACATAATTTAGGGGCTTCTGACAATATGTACATTGATGATGTGATTTTTGAAGATTTACCAAGTGTTGATATTGCTACTGATGCCTTAGTAACAGCTGGTTGTTATTCAGCAACGCAAACAATTACAGTACGCATCAAAAATTCTGGTCTTGCCCCGATAGATTTCTCTACGAATCCAGCTACAGTAACTACCGTTGTTTCAGGGGCTGCAACAGCTACACTTACAGGAACAGCCGTAGGAACACTTGCACCAGGCGCAACAGTAAATATTGATATGAGTGCACCAGTCAATATGAGTGCTGGAGGTGTTTACAACTTTGCTTGTTCTACTGTTACGACAGGTGACCAAAATGCTTCAAATGATGCTTTAGCAAGCCAATCTCGTACAGCTTTTTCAAATGGTACAATTACTCAAACGGTTAATTTTACTGGTTTTACAGGTGCTAACTTAGGAACTGCGGCAACAGGTTGGACGGAAGCTAAAAATACTGGCGCTGCTGCATCTCCTGCTGTAAATTCTGTCGTTGATGGAAGCTGGACATCTTCAACATCAATTACAGCCCAAGGGACAACCGCAAAAGTAAATTTATATTCTACGGGTAAAAAAGAATGGATTTTGTCGCCAATCATGTCTGCAACAGCCAATTCTGTACTGACTTACAAGGTCGCAATTACTGATTTTGCGGCTGCAACAGTAGATGCAACAGGTATGCAAGGAACTGACGACGAAGTAAAAGCTATGGTTTCTACAGATTGTGGTGCAACTTGGACTGCGCTACAAACGTTCAATGCAGCTTCTACAACAACGCTAAGTAATATTTTTGTGGGTCATTCTCATTCCTTAGCAGCTTATGCTGGTCAAAACATCATGATAGGCTTTTATGCAAGTGAAGGAACAACCGATGACGCTTCTGACTATGATTTTCACCTTGATGACATTAATATTGGAGAGGTTTGTACAGGAACACCTACTGCTGGCACACTTGGAGGTGCTGCTATTGTTGGTATGTGTACAGGCGTAACACCTGCTGCACTTGTTGTAACTGGCGCATCTATCCTTGGTGTTACCTATCAATGGGAACAATCTCTTGATGATGGTATTTCTGATCCATGGGTCAGTGTAACAGGTGGTACAGGAGCAACAAACACTACTTATACTCCGCCTGCTTATGCAGGAACATCTATTTTTTATCACTTAAAAGTGACTTGTACTGCAAGTGGATTAAGTGCAAGCACAACTTCTGTTAATCTTACACCGCCAGCTGCACCAACAACAGCTGCTTCAAATGTTATTGGAACTGTTACATCACTCACAGCTGCAACAATTACATGGACAAACGGAAATGGTGGTCGCCGTTTTGTTGCCATCAATACAAGCAATACTTTTACAGATCCTGTTGGTTTGGGTGATATAAATTTGATTCCTTCGCCAACGGTTTATTTGGGTACTGGTGAACAAATCGTGTATGATGGTACAGGAAGTAGTGTTTCAGTAACAGGATTGACACAAGGTGTAACCTATTATGCTCGTGTTTATGAATATTTGCGTTGTTCGGCTAACAATAATTATTACAATATTAGTACAGCTACATTGAATCCTTCGGCAGGTTTCAAACCAGATGCGCCCGCTAATGACAATATCGCCAATGCAACATCTTTGGCAATAGGAAGTCCTTGTACAACTGCGCCTTATACTGTATTTTTGGCAACAAAAGAAACGGGAGAACCTATTCCTTCTTGTTGGGGCGGTTCGCCAGCAGTACTTGATGGTTCAGTTTGGTTCAAGTTTACGGCGCCTGCTTCAGGAAATGATGTAACCGTTTCTACGGATTTTGCAGTTGGTACATTGATAGATTCTCAAATTGGTTTGTATGGTCCCTTCAACACAGGAGCAACGCCAACTATGACAAGCCTTGGCACTGCTATTGCCTGTGATGAGGACGGCGGTATAACTGGGGTAAATGGTTATATGTCTATTATGACTAAAAAAGGTTTAGAGCCAGGTGCTACTTACTATGTGCAAGTAGATAGATATGGTAGTACAACAACAGCTGGTACTTTTTGTATTCAAGTAAGCGAAGCGGCAAGTAATACAGCTGTGGTTGCTCCAACAGTTGCTGCTTGTACGGCTGCACCAAGCGTAAGTATTGGTAGCAGTAACAACAATGTTTGGGTACCTATATATACTTCAACAGGTGCTTTAGTTGCTGCAATCAATGGCAATGGCAATACTTTAGGCGTTGTAACAGCCAATTATTACACGACTACTACGGATAGAACAGATGCTCAGGGTGTTCATTACTTGGGTAGAAATTTTGGAATTACGGTAGGTGTTCAGCCAGCGGTTGGCACGCCAGCGTTGGTGCGTTTGTACTACACTGATGCAGAAATGACCAATTTGCAAAATTTTGACCCATCAGCAAGCAACGCTAATGTAAATGTAACACACGTGCCAGGAGGAAGTTGTTTAACAGCTTTTAATCCACAAGGTTTTACTCCCGCATTGATTGCGCCTGGCGCAAGTGACCGTTTGGATTTTGGGGCTGGTGCATATTTGCAATTCCCTACACCATCATTTTCGTCATTTTTTATTCATACTGGAAGTACACCGCTACCAATTGAATTGAAAAATTTGGCGGCAAAAGAAAATGGCAAATTCAATACAGTCTTTTGGGAAACGGCAATTGAAGACAATTTAGATTATTTCATTGTTGAGAAATCTGAGAATGGCCTGAGTTGGTCAAATGCAGGTAGAGTCTATCCAAATACAAGCAAACGTTATGCTTTTGATGACAAAACACCTTTTGCAACGACTTATTATCGTTTAAAAAACGTTGATAAAGACACACGTGAAGCAACATCAAAATCAGTCGTTGTAGAACGCCAAATAGGTAAATTCAACATTACAAGCATTGCACCAAATCCAACACAAGGTGATTTGTCTGTAAAATTTGAAACAACAGATAACAATGCAGTTGTTATTCATGTTTTGGATATTTTTGGAAAAATTGTTTTGACGCAAAAAGTAGATGCTGAAAAAGGAATCAATACTGTTTTAGTTGATACTTCCAATTTACCAAATGGAGCTTATTTTATCAGTTTAAATAATGGTGAAAAAACATTGTTGTCTAAAATGATAAAACAATAATCAAACGTTTTTTATGAGAAATAAAAAATCCTAAATTTTTACCAAGGTAATAATTTAGGATTTTTTTATTTTTACAAAGGACTATTTCTCCCATTTTCGTGTATTAATCATCGCTTTTGGGTAATTTGCACCAATTTTAAGTCCATATTGTGTTTGCTCGGAAAAAGACAACAATTCTGGTTGATGCACTTTTGACTCTGGCAATTTAGCCAATTCTGGCAACCAATGCTTGACGTATTCGCCTTTGGCATCATACATTTTGGCTTGTCGCAAGATATTAAAATAGCGATTTTCCCTCGGGTCACTTCCTACGCCAGCAACGTAATTCCAATTGCCCCAATTGCTGCAAGGGTCATAATCAATCAGTACCGACTCGAAATATTCAGCGCCCATCTGCCAATTGACATGAAGGTCTTTTACCAAAAAGGAAGCAACATTTTGTCTGCCTCGATTCGACATAAAACCCGACGAATTTAACTCTATCATATTCGCATCAATAAATGGAATCCCCGTTTTTCCTTTTGCCCAAATATCAAACAAACGGTCATCGTTTCGCCATTTTGGGTCAGCTTCTCCGCCAAGTGTTCCTTCCTTAAAAAATATTTTATTGCCATATTTTTTTCCCATCAAACGGAAAAAATCTCGCCACAAAAGCTCAAAAAATATCCAATAAGTAGATTCATTGCTGCCATGTTCAGCTTCGTAACGCTTGAGTTCAGAATAGATTTTTTTAGGCGAAATACAGCCATGTGCCAGCCAAAGGGAAAATTTTGTAGAATAATCACCGCCCAGCAAACCATTTCGAGTTTCTTTGTAGTTTTTTGCCAAATGAGAATCCCAGAGGTAATACTGCAATCGTGCCAAGGCTTCAGTTTCGCCACCTTTAAAAGGCATGGCAGCACGGGAATCGGATTCAAAATCTTTGAGTCCAAAGTCTTCGAGCGTTGGCATCTCTCCAAAATCAAGTGCAATTGACAACGGATTGAATTTTTCAATAACCTCCAATGGTGGACGGACTCTTACCGTTTTTTCAACCTCTTTCCTGAATTGAGTGAAAATATCAGGTGTATGTTGTACAGGAAAAGGCAAATCTTGGGTATGATAAAGCATTTTACCTCGTGTATAGCGAATTTCTCGCCCGATTGACCAAAGATTTTTTTCTAATAAATCTTGGACTTGAACCTCTTCTTGAGTGCGTTCTCTATTGCAAAAAATCCAACTTGACTGTGTTTCTCTTGCCAAATCAGTCAATACCTCCTCTGGTTTGCCAATTTTCACCAATAAATTTGCACCTCTTTTTTTCAGATTTTGACGCAAATTCTCAACACTTTCAATGATGAATTTCGCTCTAAATTTACCAGTTTTGGGCAAATCAAACCATTTTGTTGTTCCTCTAAAAGTTCTCTCGTCAAAAACATAGACAAATATAGTTTCGTCAGCACCTCTTGTTGCTTCGCAAATTGCCTCATTGTCATGTAATCTTAGGTCTTCTCTAAACCAAACTATTGAACGTTTTTTTAACATATTAATTCTGGATTATTTTTTACAAAGCTAAAACACCATCATGTAAAAAATGTTTATTAATGGTAAAAAATATCATTAATTTAGCTCAAATGTCTATCTTTGCAAAAAATATTTAAAATGAAAAAAATTGCTTTTATTATCTTGACCTTTTGCTGCCTAAATGCTTGCAAAAATAACGTTCAGCAAACAAATGATACAAATAGCCAAACAAATATCTCGGCTGAAAAACAAAAGCAATTAGTCGCTGAAATCATGGTCGTCCATGACGAAGTAATGCCGATGATGAATAAAATTGAGGAAATTCAAAAACAATTGCGCACTGAACTTCCAAAAATAAAAGACAATGTATTAAAAAATAAGGTTTTATCAAGCCTTTCTGGGTTAGAAAGTGCCGACAAGGCAATGTATGATTGGATGGACAATTACAAAGCTGAACCTGAGCCAAGTATTGCTATGCAGTATTTTACAGAAGAAAAAGTAAGGGTCGATGCCATGGCAGAAAAGGTAAAATCAGCTATTGCCAATGCAGAAAGTTTGCTTGTGGAACTGAAAAAATAAGGTAAAAATATATGAGAATAATAGCAGGAAAATTTAGAGGTCGCCGATTGAGTCCTCCAATCAATAATGAAATCACTCGTCCGACAACAGATATGGCGAGGGAATCTCTTTTCAATATCTTGAACAATCGTTTTGATTTTGATGAAATAAAAGTGCTTGAATTGTTTGGTGGAACAGGTTCGCACAGTTATGAGTTCCTTTCTCGTGGCACTACAGATGTCACTTATGTGGACAAAAATCCTGCTTGCGTGGCTTTTGTAAAAAAAACCGCTGCACAATTAGAAGTCGAAGATAATCTCCGAATTTTTCAAATGGACGCTTTTAAATTTATTGAAATGCACAAGGAAAAATACGATTTTATTTTTGCAGATCCACCTTATGCTTTACCTGGCTTGGATTTGATTCCAACAAAAGTCCTTGATAGTCAGCTACTTAATGAAGACGGTTTGTTTATTTTAGAACACGGGCAAACGACGAATTTTAAAAATCACCCGCATTGCCATGAAATAAGAAACTATGGCAAAACCTTTTTTTCTTTTTTTAAAAATGAAAAAAAGGAAGAATAGTACGAGTTTTAACTCGAGACAGAATACGTTGTTGTTTTAAGGTATTAAGTATTTTAGTATTAAGTATTACTGTCGTAAGTATTGGGGCTAAATTAATTAGTATTATTTTTCTCAGTCGATTGCTCAAAAAATCATAAATAACTTTTTTCTCAACGACAAAATAATACTAATTAATTTTGAACGCCCACTTAGCGCAATTAACAACAGAAATACTTAATACTTTGATACTTAATACTTTAACCTTCAATCAAAACCTTTCCAGTCATTTCTTTTGGCTGTTCTACTTCTAACAAACTCAAAATTGTAGGCGCAACATCTGCCAAACGACCCGACTTTACTTTTTTTCCTTTGGCATTTTTACTGACAAAAATACAAGGAACGGGATTCATCGAGTGTGCCGTATTGGGCGTAAAATCAGGATTCAACATATAATCGGAATTGCCATGATCTGCAATGATAATACACTCATAATCAAGGGCTAATGCCGTACTTACCAGATATTTTACACAAGAATCAACTGTTTCAGCGGCTTTCATCGCAGCAGTATAAACACCAGTATGTCCAACCATATCGGTATTGGCGTAGTTCAAACATACAAAATTCGGAAAATCGCTTTGCATATAACGAGTTATGGCATCGGTAATTTCAAGCGCACTCATCTCGGGCTTCAAATCGTAGGTTGGAACATCTTTTGCCGAAGGAATCAAGATACGATGTTCGCCAGCGAAAGGCTCTTCTCGTCCGCCAGAAAAGAAAAAAGTAACGTGCGGATATTTCTCCGTTTCAGCGATTCGCACTTGTGAAAGTCCTGCATTGGCAACGATTTCGCCCAACGTTTGGCTTAAATCGTCTTTTTCAAAAAGAATTTTCACATTTTTATACGTATCATCATAACGGGTCATTGTTACATAATACAAATCTAATTTTTTCATTCCCACTTCTGGAAAATCTTTTTGGCTCAAAGCCTCTGTTATTTCACGAGGTCTGTCTGTTCTAAAATTAAAAGAAATTACAACATCACCGTCTTTAATTGCTTGAAAATCAGCAGTTTGAAAAGGCTCTATAAACTCATCACTTGTGCCATTTTTGTAAGAAGCTGCAATGCCTTCACTTGCTTTTGTAAAAATTCCGCCAACACCATTGACCATCAAATCGTAGGCTTTTTTGACTCGTTCCCAGCGTTTATCTCTGTCCATCGCAAAATAACGACCAACTACTGATGCTATTTTTGTGTTTTTGCCTTCAATATGTTGTTCCAAACTTTCTAAAAAACCAGCACCACTTTTCGGGTCGCAATCACGACCGTCTGTAAAAGCATGAACAAAAACATTTTTCAAGCCATTTTCTTCACAAATATCGCACAACGCCTTCACATGATTGACGTGCGAATGAACACCGCCATCGGAAACCAATCCTATCAAATGAACTGTTTTTCCATTGTTTTTTGCATGATTTAAAGCCTCCAAAAGTGCAGAATTTTCATTCAATTCTCTTTCACGAACTGCCTTATTGATGCGAGCCAATTCTTGATAAACAACCCGTCCAGCACCAATATTGGTATGCCCAACTTCGGAATTACCCATTTGACCTTCTGGCAAACCAACGTCTTCTCCATAGGTTATTAAGGTCGAATTTGGGTATTTTTTTATCAATTCATCTACAAAAGGCGTATGTGCCTGTGCAATTGCATCAGCATTTTTTTCCTTTCCAATGCCCCAACCATCTAAAATAGCTAATAAAACTTTTTTGTTCTTTTTCATAATAAATAATAATTTTTGGCAAACGAAGCGTCACCAAACACAAATAATCTGCAAAATTACTTTTTTTTCATAAAAATACGACTAAGATTTTTTTAATTTTTACAAAAAAAAGAGTTGAATGATTGACAACTCTTATTTTTTTTATATCTTTGTAGTATCAAAAGGTATCAAACAAAACACTTACTTATGGAGAGAGAACAAAAAATTGAGATGCTTGAGAGGCAACTCAAACGGCTACAACAAAATTTTCGCCGCCTGGCTGAAAATAGCGAAGAAGCTGATATGGTCTTAGATTGGATTAACGAAATCCGAAAAAAAATAACTAAATTAAAAAACGAGAAAAATAATTAAAATATGCTTATTACAATCAAAGATTATTGCAATCAACGAGGTGTTTCATCTCAATTTGTTTATAATTATATTCGGAAAGGAAAATTTAAAGCGATTGATTTACCAACATTTGTCCGCTATGAAGGTGTAGAACATTTTGTTGGTTCTCAAAAATTTATTGAAGTATCAGAAAATATTGAAAACGAAGCGTATGCCAAGGCTGTTGCTAAACGTGCTTCTTCTGACTTAGAAATTAGAAAAGCAATTTTTCATTTGATGAAATTAGATGAAAAAGAAGCAAGTCATTATAAGGTTCAGCTAAAAGAAATCTACAATGAAAATCATCCTAAATACAGTTTAATTCAAAAAGCATTTCAAGTATTACATGATATTTTGTTAGAAGAAATGAATGACATGGAAAGTTTAATGAATGACTTAGAAACAGCATAAATGAATATCGCAATTATTCCTGCCCGTTATGCCTCTACCCGTTTCCCTGGAAAACCTTTGGTTTTGATTCAAGGGAAAACAATGATTCAACGTGTCGTTGAACAAGTTTTGGCAGCTGAAAAAGTTGAGCGTTGCATTGTCGCTACCGACGATGAACAAATATACAATCATGTAAAAACCCTGAGTTACGAAGTTATGATGACTTCCGCTGAACACCAAAGTGGGACAGACCGTTGCGCCGAAGTTGCTCGCTCACTTGATTTAAAAAGTGACGATGTGGTCATTAATATACAAGGCGATGAACCATTCATTCATCCATCACAAATCAATGATCTACTGGACTTTATGTCAAAAAATGAATCTGTAAATATCGGAACATTGGCAAAAAAAATTACTGATATTGACTACTTAGACAATCCAAACATCGTAAAAGTAATTTTTAATACTGCACAAAAAGCCATTTATTTTAGCCGCCACCCTATCCCTTTTGTTCGTGGCGTTGAAAAAAATCAATGGCTGGCGAAAACTGATTTTTACAAACATATTGGAATGTATGCTTATCGCTTTTCTGCTTTAAAAAAAATCACCAATTTAGCACCTTCTACTTTAGAATTATCGGAAAGTTTGGAGCAATTGCGCTGGTTAGAAAATGGATTTTCCATTGGTGTTTCCGTCACCGAACTTGAAACAGTTGGCATTGACACACCAGAAGATTTGAAAAAATTGGAGCTAAGTAATAAGACAAAATTTAAACACATAGCAACATAGTACACATAGTATTGGAAATCAATGTTCTATGTGTACTATGTTGCTATGTGTTTATTTTGTCCACGCACTTACAATAAAAAAATTACAAATTTTACTCCTCGTAGCTTGCTTCTACCGTTGCATTCATCAAAAATGCCTTTAAGAAACTATCCAAATTGCCATCTAAAACGGCATCTGTATTGTTATTGACGTGACCAGTTCGGTGGTCTTTCACTCTCCTATCGTCAAGGACATAGCTTCGGATTTGGCTACCCCATTCGTTTTGGGTTTTTCCAGACTCGATTTTGTCCCGTTCTGCGTTTTGCTTTTCGATTTCAGCTTCGTACAACAATGCTTTTAGCTTTGACAAAGCCCGTTCTCTATTTTTGATTTGAGAACGATCTTCTTGACAAGTAGTAATAATACCTGTTGGCACGTGCGTCACACGAACAGCCGATTCAGTTTTATTAACGTGCTGACCACCAGCACCTTGCGCTCGGTAAGTATCCCATTCTAAATCAGACGGATTGATGACAATTTCGATTCTATCGTCCAGTAAAGGATGGACAAAAACACTTGAAAAAGAGGTCATGCGTTTGCCTTGTGAATTGAAAGGACTCACACGAACAAGGCGATGAACGCCATTTTCACCTTTCAACATTCCATAGACAAAATCTCCTGTGATTTCGATTTCCGCAGTCTGAATTCCAGCAACATCACCTTGCTGAACATGGATTTCACGCATTTTGAAGCCGCTTTTCTTCGCCCACATTTGATACATTCGGAGCAACATCGCTGACCAGTCGCAACTCTCTGTTCCTCCTGCTCCTGCATTGATTTCCAACGTGCAACCCAACTCGTCTTCGGGACGATTGAGTGTGGAGCGAAACTCCAAATCTTCAACAGCATCAACAAGCATAACGTGTTGATTTTCAACGTCTTCTTCTGTTGCTTCGCCTTCTTTCTGAAATTCAAAAAGCACTTCGAGGTCGTCGCAAATGGCTTGTGTATTTAAAAAACCTTCGCACCATTTTTTATTGGTTTTTATAGTTCGAAGGACAGCCTCTGCGTCCTTCGGTACGTTCCAAAAAGTAGGGTCAAGTGTCAGTTGTTCTTTATCTTCAATATCGGCAAGTCGGTTATCGATGTCAAAGATACCTCCGTAACGAAGCCAACCTTTCTTTTTGGTTTTTAAGCTGTTCAATAGTCATAACTGAGTATTGTTTGTGCAATTTTTTCAATAAAAAATTGCGGTTAAAATGATTATATTTTGGCTAAAATTTTACTAAAAAAAGTCAAAAAAGCTAGCAAATGGATCGCTGTCCATGGCTTTGTACTCCGCTTTTAGTTCTTTTGCAAATGCTTTAAAACTATGTTTGTCGTTAGCAGCACGGTTCATTTCTGAAAGTTGTTTCATTCCATCTTTAAGCTCTTTTACTTGTTTTCTAATCCTTGATTCTACAAAACGCTCCTTGAAATCATCAAAAAACTGCTGATAAATAGGGTGACTTTTTACTTTATACTCTATTTCTTGACGGATTTCGTTCACTTGTTTTTGTAAAACTTTGATATAGCTTTCCATGGTATCGTCCGAAGCACCAGAGAGCGAATCAGCGTCTAACTGATCTACTTCCATCTGAATTTGCAACAATTCATAAAGGTCATTGTTGCTATATGCGTTTGTAACACGCTTCATCAACTCTGTCTTTGCATCTCGTTTTGTTTCATCTTGTTCCGTATCAGGGTGCAATTGTTTTGCCAATTGCGTATAAATAGTACGGGTATCTTTTTTCATTTTGTCCTCGGCTTCTTTCTCTTTTTCTTCAGCTGCAAGCTGTTTTTTCGATTTTTTACGCTCTTTTTGACCTGAAAATTCTCTTTGTTTTTCAGAAATATAATCTTCGTCGCCATTTTTTATTTTTTCCATGTCAATATCGAAGCCAAACATATTTTTGAATACTTCGCCAAGCATATCTTCTGTACTAAGATCGTCGTCGTCGTCACCGAGCAAATTTTTGTGTTTGGCAAGGAGTATATCCATTTCTGTTACATCTTCGCCCATTTGATTGAGCATACTTGACATATCTTTGATGGTCGTAACGATAAAACGAGAAATGGCTTCTTGCTCTCCTTTCGCAAGTTTGAAACTTTCAAAAGCAAAATCAACATTTTTCAACATTGTAAAAGTTACTTCTTTTGATTCAAAAAGAAGAGGTACTACTTTTTTGTGAACGGTAATTTCAACTTCTTTGATTTGTTGCTCTAAGGTTACTTTTTTGACTTTTAGCTTCTCAATTTCAGCTACTAATTTATTGAATTTGGCTTGTGATTTGGAGAGTGATTTCTCCTGATTTGCGCTAATCGTTAGCTTGTTTGCCTGCATGATTAATATGTTTACGATGAAAAATGATGCAAATGTAGTGTATTTTTAAGCCAATTAAAAAAAACGATAATTTTTTTATATTTTTTTTCAATAAAAAAAATACAGCAAAGTATTTTTTTATTGAGGAAGTACTACATTTGCATTTTATTTCACTAAAAGATATAAATTTTATGAGTAATCATTCAGGTAAGCAAGGATTGAGTTTTTGGGGCGTAATTATCACCTTGGGAATTGTATATGGTGACATTGGAACGTCACCACTGTATGTGATGCGTGCCATTATTGACAAAAATCCAATTACCGAACAAATCATCTATGGTGGACTTTCTTGTGTTGTTTGGACTTTGTTTCTACAGGCTTTTTTCAAATACATCATATTGGCACTTACGGCAGACAACAATGGAGAAGGAGGGATTTTTGCGCTTTTTGGTTTGGTTAGGCGAGTAAGCCCAAAATGGATGATTTATGTCGCAATGGCGGGTTGTTCTGCACTTTTGGCAGATGGAATCATTACACCAGCCATTTCTTTGACCTCAGCAGTGGAAGGTTTGACCAAAATAAATCCTAATTTACATCATGAGTATATTCTAATTATTGTAGCAATTATATTATTTGCCCTTTTTTCTTTTCAACAATTTGGAACGGACGTTGTAGGAAAAACATTTGGCCCTTTGACCGTAATTTGGTTTTCAATGCTCACTATACTTGGTGTTTCGCAAATCGTTAATCATCCAGAAATATTAATGGCAATAAGCCCAACGTATGCTATAGATTTGATTATGCATTATCCCCAAGCCTTGATTTTGATTGGTGCAGTTTTCCTTTGCGTGACTGGTGCAGAAGCACTTTACTCAGATTTGGGACATTGCGGCAAGGAAAACATACGAGCTTCATGGTTTTTTGTAATTACAGCATTGCTATGCAATTATATGGGACAAGGAGCTTGGTTGTTAGAGTTGATTCAAAGAGAAGGTGCAAATGGCGCACCTGTATTGCTCGGTAGCCGAATCCCTTTTTATGAAATAGTGCCCAGTTGGTTTATGATTCCAGCAATAATTATTGCAACAATGGCGACCGTTATTGCCAGTCAAGCCTTGATAACTGGTTCATTTTCATTGATTAATGAAGCTGTAAAACTTAAAGTATGGTATCGTTTGGACATTCAATACCCTACCGAACAGCGTTCTCAGTTGTATATCCCTTCTATCAATTGGATGTTATTTTTTGGCTGTTTGGGCGTAGTACTGTATTTCCAAGAATCCAGTAAAATGGAACACGCTTATGGTCTGGCAATTACGATTGCAATGCTTTCCACGACTGTCCTTATGTTGGTTTATTGGCATCGTTTAAAACATAAGAGTTTGGGCTTGGTAGCTGGCGTTGGTTTTATTTTTATCATGGTTGAATTTGGTTTTATGTACGCTAATTTGTTAAAATTAGCACACGGAGCTTGGGTTTCTCTATTGATGACTATTGCTTTTTTCATTATTATGTATGCTCATTACAGAGCCTCTCGCATCCGTAGCAAAGCAATAAAATACTTAAAAATTGCACCTCATCATCAGCTGATAGAAGACCTTAGCAACGATGAATCCATTCCTGAATACGCTCCTCACATCGTATATATGGTACAGGCAAACCGCAGTGACGAAATAGAAGAATCTGTTTTGAACTCTATGGTTTTCAAACATCCAAAACGAGCGAAAACATATTGGTTTGTAAATATCCACGTAGGCGACGAACCTTATACGCAAAACTATAAAGTACATCATTTGATAGAAGAAAAATTGTATCGTATTGATTTTTACTTAGGTTATCGTGTTCATCCTTCTATTAATGTAATGTTTCGTCAAGTCGTTGATGAATTGGCAAGTAAAGGTGAGATTTCGTTGAACAATCCACATCCAAGTTTGCTAAAACACAATGTAAGACCAGCATTTTTGTTCATAGTCATAGACAAAGTATTGGCTTTTGACGATGCGCTTTCTTTCCTTGACAAAATGACTGTTCGCATTTACAAGTTATTGACCGCTATCAGCATCAATGCCGCTGAAAACTATGACTTGACTACTGAAAACTTGGTTGTTGAAAAATATCCAATTCGAGTACAAGAACAACAAGATTTCAAACTGAATAGGATTGGTTTGAAAGAAAAATAAATAATGAAAAGGACTGCCAAATCGCAGTCCTTTTTTTATTTTCATTAATTTTTTCTTACTGTAAAATATTAAGTGATAGAAAATGGATTGATTTCAAGCAGCCATGTTCCAAAATTTCTCCCATTGGTTGTTAACTTTTAGTTGAAC
>JAYWHK010000202.1:0-8520 GCA_043777755.1 Saprospiraceae bacterium | reverse complement strand
CGAGGAAAATCTACTATTTCTATGAGCGCATTTTGCGCCATCAAGCCAAAAGCATGACAAATATCTTGCGGCTCTGCCGCTTTTATAAGAAAACTCTGTTTAGCCCAACTACTTGGTTGAATAAGTCAATAAGTCTTTTAAAAGAACAAATAATATGAATGGTTTAATTATTTTCATAAAAAATCCAATTAAAGGAAAAGTCAAAACCCGCATTGCAGCCACAACTGGCGATGAAAAAGCATTGGCGATTTATCAACAATTGTTAAACTTTACTTGTGGTTTAACTAAAAAAATAGAGTGCAAACGTTTTCTTTTTTACAGCGATTTTATTGAAAAAAACGACGATTGGGACAATGATTTTTTTGAAAAAAACACCCAACATGGCGATGGTTTAGGCGATAGAATGAAAAATGCCTTTGCTTTTATTTTTTCAAAAAATATAAAAAAAGTATTGATTGTAGGAAGTGATTGTGCTGAATTGAATGAAAAAATTATTAATGATGCCTTTTATGCGCTTGACAAGCACGATTTTGTACTGGGTCCTGCCGATGATGGCGGTTATTATCTTTTAGGAATGACCTCTTTTGAGCCTACTGTTTTTGACAATATTACTTGGAGTAGTAGTGAGGTTTTATCAAAAACGATAGAAAATATAGAACATTTAGATAAGAATTACTTTCTTTTGCCAGTTTTATCAGATACAGATACTGAAGAAGATTGGCTTCGGGTAAAACATTTGTGTACGAATAAATAGTTTTTTATATTTTTGACAACAAAAAAATAACTACCTTTGCGGCATGAAATTTATTGCAAAAACAATGCAAGGCTTAGAAAATGTGCTTGCAGATGAATTAGAAAACATTGGAGCGCAGCGAATCTTGCCTTTGTATAGAGGTGTTTCGTTTGAAGGCGATTTGAAAACAATGTACCGTGCCAATCTTGAATTGCGTACAGCACTTCGTATTTTAGTACCGATAGCATCGTATCGAGTGCGCCGCCCTGAGCATTTGTATCGAGATATTCAGCGTATAAACTGGGAGTTGTACATGGACGTAGATCAGACTTTTGCGATTGACGCAACGGTCAAATCCGATTATTTCACACATTCCCTTTATGTTTCTTTGAAATGTAAAGATGCAATCGCTGACCAATTTAGATTAAAACATGGTCGTCGTCCGAATGTGGAATTGTCAAAACCAGATTTGCGTGTTCATATTTACATTCACGATGATTATTGCGATGTTTTGTTGGATAGTTCTGCGGAATCGCTGCATCGTCGTGGCTTTGACCGTGATACGATGGAAGCCCCAATCAATGAAGCGTTGGCGGCTGGCATGGTACTTTTGACAGGCTGGAAAGGTGAAAAAGATTTGATTGACCCGATGTGTGGTTCTGGGACGTTGCTTATAGAAGCAGCAATGATTGCTCGAAATATTCCACCTTTGTACAAACGAAAGTATTTTGGTTTTTTATTTTGGAAAAATTACAATGCGGAACTTTGGGAAGAAGTACAACGGGAGGCAATGGCTCGCATCATTCCGACTTCGGATACAAAATGTAAAATTATTGGCTACGATAAAAATATGCAAGCGACACGTTATGCACAACGCAATACAAATGTTGCAGGTGTTCATAAAGATGTTACGATTGAGCGCATGAGTTTTGAAGCGCAAGAAGCACCCTTGAATCCAAGTATTTTGATTACAAATCCTCCTTACGATGAGCGTATCGAAATAGAAGATACCAATGCCTTTTATGAAATGATTGGCGATACCTTGAAGAAAAAATTTACGGGTTGCGAGGCATGGATTATCACAGGAAATCTTGAAGCTGTAAAGAGTATCGGATTGCGAACTTCTCGCCGAATGGACTTGAATAATGGTGGAATCGCTTGTAAATACCTTCGATTTGACCTTTATCAAGGCTCTAAAAAAGCTCCGAAAATAGAAGTTGCCAAAGATTCAGACGGTGTTGATAAGGTTGAGTAGTCTTAAGTAAAATATAAAATGTAAAAGTCTAAATTTAAAATTCAAAAGTCCTGTTAATCAGCAATTTATGAGTTCAAATTGTGCTATTTATTTTTACCACGGAGAAACGGAGGTCACGGAGGCAAAAAAATTAGCCGAAGGCTAATTTTTTTGTCAAACTCTGTGTTCTCCGTTTCTCCGTGGTAAAAAACTGCAAAAGTGGTAATATAGTTACTTTACATTTTACTAAGTAATTGGGTTGAATTACTTAAACAATTCATGAAAATAAGTAGTAATGCCTAAATAAAAACGGTTGTAGAATTTTGATAATCAAGTCTCTAATGACTTTTAGACTTACGACTTATTTACTTATGACTACTTATAATCTTTTCTTCTTCTTGACTTTTCAAAAAAATTGAGTTAAATATGGCAATGAGTCCTCGTCGAGAGAAAAAAATAAAGGAAGTTGCGCAACGCCGCCAACCAAATTTAACAGTAATCATGGAAAATGTACATGATTTTCACAATATGGGTGCAGTGATGCGTTCTGCGGATAGCGTAGGCGTAAAGGAAATTTTCACGGTTGTTACCAATCCTAAAATCAAAATCACAAAGGTGAAATTAGGAAAAAGGACATCTGCTGGAACTCGACGTTGGTTAGATGTTTGGGCATTTACGACCGTCGAAGAATGTGTCAAAGCTGTTAGAAGTCGCTACGATAAATTGTACGCAACACATCTTTCTTCTGACGCTGTTTCTTTGTATGATTTAGACCTTTCAGCTTCCGTAGCCTTGGTTTTTGGAAATGAAAAAGATGGTGTTTCAGCAGAATTATTGGCACATTGCGATGGTAATTTTTTGATTCCTCAAGTTGGAATGGCGCAAAGTTTGAATATTTCTGTTGCCGCAGGTGTCACGCTATATGAAGCCTATCGTCAGCGACAAGTAAAAGGAATGTACACTGAGAATTTACCGCAAACAGAAGCCCAACAAGAAGCTGTTTTTCAAGATTTTATCAGTCGTACTGTTCCGCAATACGATATGCGATTTGCGAAACAAGGGTAGTTTGGGCTATTTTAATCTGCAACATTTAAATATCATTAAATAGTTTAGCGTAACATTTTTGAATCTGCCCAATAATTCAAGTGTTTAGGCTCAATAAATACATATAAAAATGACATCTTGGTTAAATATTCCTTCTGATTCAGATTTTTCTATACACAATTTTCCTTTTGGTATTTATCAATTGCTCGAAGGCAGCGAAGCACGAGTTTGCTCTGCGATTGGAGACTTTGTGGTTGATTTGGGAAAAGCCAATGATTTGGATTTTTTTCACGACTTGCATATTTCTAATAAAATTTTTGAAAATCAATACCTCAACGATTTTATTGCGCTTGGAAAAAATATAACCCATGCGCTTCGTCTTCGTTTGCAGCAAATGTTCAGCGAAGAAAACTATTTAGATGCAAAAACACTTTTCGAGTATTTTTCTTATAAAAAAAATCAAGTACGATTGCTTTTGCCAGTAAAAATTGGAGATTATACTGATTTTTATTCCAGTAAAGAACACGCTACAAATGTCGGAATGATGTTTCGTGACCCAGCCAACGCATTGCTGCCCAATTGGTTGCATTTGCCTGTTGGTTATCATGGACGCTCCTCTTCGATTGTCGTTTCTGGAACACCTATTCATCGTCCGAAAGGTCAAATGCTGCCGCCCGAAGGTGGCGAAACACCTATTTTTGGTACATCAAAACGCCTTGATTTTGAGTTGGAAATGGCTTTTATTGTTGGAAAAGAAACCAATATGGGCGATGTGATTGCTACTTCGGAAGCGGATAATTATATTTTTGGCTTAATGCTTTTCAATGATTGGTCAGCTCGTGATATTCAACAATGGGAGTATGTTCCACTTGGTCCATTTTTAGGTAAAAATTTTGCTTCTACGGTTTCGCCTTGGATTGTTACTTTGGAAGCACTTGCACCTTTTGCTTGCGAAGGGCCAGAGCAAGAGAAAAAAGTATTACCTTACCTCGAATATGAAGGTAAAAGAAATTACGATATTCAACTTTCGGTAGCAATACAAGCCGAAAATAGCGAAGAAAAAGTAGTTTCTCAGTCGAATTTCAAATATATGTACTGGAATATGGCGCAACAATTGGCACACCATACTATTAATGGTTGCAATATGAACGTTGGCGATATGCTGGCTTCTGGCACAATAAGTGGCACTACGCCAGACAGTTACGGTTCTATGTTGGAAATCGCTTGGAAAGGAACTAAACCCATTTCTATGCCTGACGGAACAGAGCGTCGTTTTATCCACAACAATGATACGGTGATTATGAGAGGTTTTGCCGAAAAAGATGGTATTAGAGTTGGTTTTGGAGAAGCAATAGGAAAAGTAATAGAAAGGTAGTTGATAAATAAAAAAAGCATTGCATCAAAAGATACAATGCTTTTTTTATTTTTATTTTTTTCAAAAAATTAATGATTCACTACGATTTTCTTTGTTGCAATACCTTGTGTTGTATTTATTTTTAGTAAATAAACGCCATTTGGCAAATGTTGAACATTGAATTGAGTATTGAAATTAGAACCATCAAAAACTTTGTTTTCAATATTTTGTCCTTGAATATTGTACAAACCAAGTATGATTTTTTCCGAAGCATCGCCTGACCAACTTACATTTAATGCTTGGTTCGTTGGATTTGGATAAACAGACAACGATTTTTCAATATCAGCAGACGTTATACCAATGGTTGGCGCATTTTCATCACGAATGATGTTGTAACGATACGTTCCAATAAAACCACCTTCGCCATCAGTTACGACAAACAAGAAAGAATTATGTTTTGCAGTTTTTGAGCCATCATCTGTATAGCGCAAAATTTTACCATCAATCAATTCTTCTTGTGTGAACGAATCGCCAACTTTCAAATTATTGGTAATCCATTTGCTAACAGTTCCATTTTCAGGCATTTTTACTAAGGTAAAAGTTATTTTCCCTACGAGACTTTTATCGTCACTTGCAGCCAAGGTCGAAATATCAATGTATCTGACAAGTCCTTTTTTGACACGCAGCGTATCATTTTTGATTAAACTTGGTGCTGTTACACTTGTTGCAAAACAAAATTTAAGACCCCAATTGCTAATATTTCCGCCATTACCAGCTTTTGTATCTTCGATTTTTAATTTCCAATCTCCTTTAATGTCTTCTCCATCAAAAACACTTAGTGTTGTTTGCGGTTTGAAATTAGGTGCGCCAGACAAAGCTGAACAGTTAAATCCAGAAGACGCTTCATCATCAAAACTCATATTGAAAGAAGGCGAAATCGTCGTACATTTTTTACTAAACAAAGTACTTGTTTTTCCAGACGGGCTAACGACACTCATTACCAAATCGCCAAAATCATCGTGATAGCCTTTTATTCCGACAATATTAATATCACTCACTTTACCTGTTTCTAAGATATTTACACTTGATTCTACGGTGTTCTGGTTCAAAGTATTTAATTTATCTTCTTTTTTATACTCTTTGCACGTTTGAACCAATGTTGAAAAAGCATAAGGAGTATTAAACTCTCCATTGCGGCAAGAATTTTTTGCTCTTACTCTCCAAAAATATACACTATTTTCATTGAGTGTCGCAGGAGCTGCAATGTCTGTTGGTTTTAAATTTGATTTTTTGAAAACAAGACTATTTGCATCAAAAGTTGGGTTACTTGCCAACTCAAAATCATAGCTGTCCGCTACTGCCGCAGGATTCCATTTAAAAGAAGGCAAAGTTGTATTTCCAGAACTTCCGTCAGCAGGAGTTGCAAGTGTAAGGTCATCAAAATTTGCATAAATTGTATTGAACGACACGGTACGGAAAAGTGTATCAGTACCAGCAATTGCGCTTACTTTTATGCTATAAAGTCCTGGCGTTGTTACTTTTTGCATATCAATAGCCAATTCACTTGACTCATTTGGTGCAATTTCATCTTTTGAAAAAGCACTTGTAGCGCCTTGCGGCAAACCACTTACAACACTTAATTTTACTTTTTGATTAAAACCACCATAAGCAGATGCTTGAATATTGATTTTTGCAACATCAGGTAAACAAACGATGTATTGTTCAGAAGAGGCTGTAACGGTATAACCAACTTTGGTAGAATTGACAACCACAGCATCTTTTTTAGAGATATTCAAGAAAATATTGTCTGCGGCTGCAATTTTTACACGAACTTTACTACCAGTTATGTTATTTGGAATAATGACACCTTCCGAACCATCGTTAATTGTATTTTTCAACAATGTAATTGGAAAAGTATTTCCTCCATCAGTAGATAAGAAAATATTTACACGCTTGCAATTAACGGGAGCTTTGTCTGTATTTGCTACGTCCCATTTTATCACCGTGTATTCCGAATTTTGCATTGTATCTGTCACTGCATTCGGATAAGTAAGTTTGAATGGTCCTGCCAAATGTGATGATTTAAACACCACTTCGTCCCAAATTGTGCCTCCACCATTGGCACTATTGTCACGGGCTGTACAGCGGAACGTATAAGTTCGGGTTGTATCTGGCAACAACTCTACTTTCGTAGCATTTCCACTCAATACTTCTGATAATTTAGGAAAAAGACGTGTTGGGCTGCTAATAGGAGCAAATACTCTAAAAGTATTGCCTTGTTGTGTTTTTTTTGTTCCTAATGGAACATAAGCACCACCATCTGCTTGTTCCCAACTGTAATAAAGCAAAGGATTGTTGTCCTCATCACTACCTACTGCTGTCAATTCAAATGGCGTTCCGATTGGAATTGAAAAACCATCACTCAATGGAATATTTACACTTGGAATATGATTGGTAGAAGTGATTCTTTCTGGACAAGAGTTTCCAACTTGTGTGCGAGAAAAATCCATAATTTGCTCCAAAGAACCAACACTATACACATCTGCAAGTTCATGCCAATACTTACCAGTGACGTTGCTTGAGCCACAAGAACCATCATACGACATGATGGTAGAGCCACTTCCTGGCTCAATTGCACTACTTGAACTAACCTGACTTTGATCAACACCATCACAAGAACTCATGGTATGGCTGGCCGTGAATTGATGCCCCATTTCATGACACATAATTGTCATGGCAAACTGATCGGTAGAGCCACCTTGGTCACAACTCATTCCACCGCCTTTATTGCCAGTACAAATTACACCCGAATTGGCAACACCTCCAACATCAGTGCAACCACCTGTAAGGCTATGTCCCATATCATAATTGGCATCACCAACACGAGGTTTTATAACAGAAGTACTGAGTCCTAAAATAGCACTACCAAGATTTCCTTTTGGGAAAGGATCTGTTGCAGGGTCCAAGAAAATAATTGTATCATTTTTTGCAACCAACTCAAAACGAATAGCGACTTCGTCATTGAATTTTTTATTGCAACGGTTGGCTAATGTTACCAATTGGCTCAAAACTTTTGGCTTTGTACCACCATGTTTTTGAGAAAATTCGCCTGTTGCGACCAATGCCAAACGGTATTTTCTGATGGTAACCAAATCTGCACCGCTGCGTTCTACCGCAGTGTGTTCAAATGGTTTTTTCTCATCAATAAAATGACTGTCTTCGTGTTCATTTCCGCAAAGAGGAACATTTAATATGTCTTTTCGCTCATGATTTTTTGCAAAATAAGCAATATAAAATGCTGTTTGTTCTGTTGCAAAAGGATCTATATAAACTTCTCCTTCTGGTGTATTGATTAACGCATGAAAGCCATTCAAGGTATAATCAAAACGGGCATTAAATTCTGTTCTCTCTGCACCTACCGCAGAAAAACTCTTGAAAATCGGATATTTTGTGCGCAATTGCGGTGCATAAACAGGTGATTCCTCGATTTTGAACTTTACTAAACCATATTGAGGTAAAGGAATTTCAAAAACTAAAGGTTGTGCATTGGTGAACTCCATTGGAGCTTTGTCCAATATTTTTTTGAGTGCCTCAAAGTCGGCTTGCCAAACGTCGTATTGCTGAGGAACAGTTCTTCGTTCCATGTACTGCGCCAATTGAATACGGCTATCATCGCTTTTTGTCCAGATTGAATTTTGGGCAAAAGCGGATATAGAACAGGCAAAGGCAAAAATCAGAAAATAAAAACTTTTCAAATTCATGGTCTATGTTTTTTTTATTATAAATATTTTTTGAAAATCAAATATTTATGAAATTTTAGAAAATGGTTTTAATAATAAATAGTTCGACTGAAATAATCGACATTTTAAAATACTATAAAATATTGTAAATCAATAAGTTAAAAGGCTGGCGATGAGCGCATTTTGCGCCATCACGCTTTGCGTGATTGGTGACTTTTTAACTTATGACTATTTAATGTGGTAAAAATAAAGGATAACTTGCAATTTTTAAAGTATGTTTAGACGAACACCTATAAAAAATAAGATAAAAGTATTTTTTTTGTAACTACTCAGGTTATATTTAGTAAAAAAATAAATATTTTACAAAAACCCTGTATCTTGTGGCGATGAGTTTACGCAAAGAAAATATAACCCT
>JAYWHK010000201.1:0-8563 GCA_043777755.1 Saprospiraceae bacterium | reverse complement strand
ATATGACATCAAAAAGTATGGCGTTCAAAAATTTGCCGAATAATATTTCGTTTTTTATTTGGTTTTTTTGACAGTTCAACGCACCGTGATATTAATTTGAATATTGCGGTGCGGTGCACCTTCAAAACGAGAAAAATGTACTATTCCTACAAATATCTTGCGGCTCTGCCGCTTTATAAGAAAACCCTGAATGGATTTGAAAGTTAATACAAAGTCTGAAGTCTTTTTGCCAAATATAATATTGATATAAAGTACACGTAGAGAAAAGGCACGCCTTTTCTCACACTACGGGCAGGTGCTTGTCCATTATAGCTCATCTCCCATTATTCCATCTGAGATATGCCAATGCTCTAAATAAGCAGAAGAAAATTTTTCTATAAATTTGGACGATTTTTGGTTTTCATTTTTTATTTTTAAATAACCCTTTTGTACCGACCAACTGTAAATATCAATATCTATAGGATATTTTGTCAATGTACCGTTTAGTTTGTGTAATGAAATAAAGCCAATAGCATCTGCTTTTGTCGAAAATATACCTAATGGAAAAGTTGAATTTTCGCCATTAAATACAAATACGTTATTTGATTCTTTCATTTTACTTCTTTTTTATCTCAATTATCTCAATTCTTCGTTCTTTGGCTGCGCCGACGGAATAAATCGAAGCCGCTTCGTTGTACTCATCGTCGCTGATGCTTTGTGCTGCGGTATCTTCTCCGAATGAAACTTGACTGACTTTGAGTTGTCCATTGTCAAAATATTTTTTCAATAAACCACCTTCGTATTTTTTCCAAAAATTGACCAAACTGGCAACACGTCTTTTTCCCAAGTTATTGTTGTAATCATTTTTTGCCAGCGGACTTGCAAAACCTTTGATGATGATTTCGATACTTTCTCCTTTGTAAAGGCGTGCCATCAGAATTGGGGTGAATTTTTGCAACATAACGAAATTACTACGAATGTTTTTTTCAAACAATTCATCCATGTTTTTGATAGAAGTAGCCCTGTCGCTGCCTTTTAGGTTTTTTTCGATGTACTCGTATTTTCTTTTATAATAAATATTGAAAGCATCTTCGTAGGTTTTTGAAGTGCTGACGGCTTTGGTATTCCTATCTGGTTCGTCGTTGTCAAAAAACAATGGCAATGGCAAAAACTCTTCTAAACTTGTATAATTTGGTGTCGAACCATATTCTTTCGGAATATTGGTTGGAATATCAAATTTTGTGCCTGGCGGATTAGCTTTGTAATTGTCAGGTGGTGGTTTTGTTGTATTTTGCGCTGGTGGCAAATTATTGGTCGTTTTTGTTGTATTGGGATTGTATTCTGTTGGTTTGTCCTTCGGAACGTTGGTGTTCGTTGGTGGAACATTTGTCGTTTTTGGCGGATTAGAAACAGTGTTTACTGGAGGTTTTTGCGTTTCTTTTTTAGGCGTTTCGAGTGCTTTTTTACCCAATTCTACCTTATATACGTCATAGCAACAAGTTTCATTTTTTTTATCCAAAAACAAAGAACCCAAACGATTTGATGCCAAATAACCTTCTGTTCCACCTTCGGAAAGGTTGAAATAAAGGTCGTTGTAACTACTATTTACAGGAACGCCCATGTTTTTTGGCGTTGCAAACAGGTTTTTACTTTTTTCACTATAAAAAACATCTAAACCGCCCAACGATTCGTAACCATTTGAACTAAAATACAAGGTTTTGTTGGCGGTGTAATAATAAGGCGACATTTCATCTTCACGGGTATTGATGCTCGCACAATTCACTGGATAAGAAAAACCACCTGAAGGCAAAACGATGGAATACCATATATCATTTTTCCCTTTTCCGTCAGGTCTATTCGATACAAAATACAAGATTTCCTGCCCATTTTCAATCGCCAAATGCGGCATTGAATTGGAATATCCTTTAAAATTGATAAAATCTGGCAATTCTACTTCTTTTGAAAACGTATCGTCATTTTTTTCTCTGTAAAAAATACTACATAAGATTTCATCGCCTTTGTCGCCATATACGCAATTGGTGTAATACACACGGTTGCTTGACGGTGAAAAAGCAGTGTAAGCGGTATGCTTATTTTCGGCATTAAATTTTTTGATTGGTTTGGATGCAGCTGTGGTATCTTCGTTGGTCAATACTTTTGTCAAAAGTCGAGGTGGATTATTTTTGTCGTCTTTGTTTTCAAAACGAAGCGACGAAAAATAAAGCGTTCCTTCTTTTTCGGTAGCGGCAAACTCGGAGTAAGGCGTATTTATATTTTTGCCTAAATGCTCAATTGTGATGTCTTTTGGTGTTTTGATAATACCAATCGCCCAGTCGCAAGACTTGATTTCTTTTTGTGATTGCGCTACAAAATCATAGCTTGTTTTTGGGTCTTTGATGGCATCGTCAAAAGCGATTTTTGCTTCATCGTATTTGCCTTGGTATTTTTTCATCAAAGCTAAATAGTATTTTGCCGAAGGGTATTTTTTTAGGGCTTTTTCAGCGATTACTTTCTGATAGTTTTTTTCAGCAAAAGAATAACTGTTGTATTGGCGAGCGGTTTCTGCCATTTTCCAAGCCAAATCTTCCTTGTTTTTCGCCAATTCGCTGGCTTCTATATAGTATTGTAATGCCGAATTAAAGTCTTTTTTGCTGTATGCAGCATCGCCAGCTTCCTCAAACGCTGATGCAGTTTGAGCAAAACAGATTTTTGCAAACGCAAAAAATAGGAGTATGGAGATTATTTTTTTCAAAATAAAAAGATTAAAAAATAGGACAAGCCTTAGAAGTTTTTACTTTTTTGACATTGGTAATCAGCTTTTGAAAACTGACTTCGGGTCCACCACGAAAGTTGTTAGCAATATTAAATTGCGACAAAGTAACATCATAACTCAGTCCCAAACGGTAACGGTTGGTCAAAAATTCGATGGTCGGAATCACGGCATCACGTCGCTCTGAAATACGGTATTGTGCGCCAAATTGAATCGCTGTTGTTTCGTGTTTCGTTTGTTTGAGGTAAATTCTATATAAATTATTGAATAAAAATTCGTTGTAAGGACCTTGGTTTTGTCCAGCCAAATAGACTATAATGTCTAATTTTTTGGTCGCTTTGACATTTGTCAGCACATAGAATGTTTTTCTTGAAGGCAACCGAAGCGAATTTGTTAAAAACTCAGCTCTTGGTTCATGCGGATGATAAATGGCTGCTCCAAAATCCAAACGAGTTCTTTTGTCTTTTAACTGAAAACGATAATTGATGCCAATCCCAAAATCTATGCCCCAAAAACCTTGGTTTTGAAAATTCTCGCCTGTCGAAGCGGAACTATTGAAGCGTTCTCCATTGAATTGTTTGTCAAAAGTCAGACCGTTGTAATTAAAACCTCTGTGACGAAACCCAGCTTGTAATCCTATTGAAAGTAGATTTAATTCGCCCAAACGCTTGATATAAGCCACATTGCTCGCCAACTGCGTTGTGGTCATTTTGGAATCGCCCGAATGGTCATAACTGAACGTTGCACCATTGACAAAAACGCCCCGTTGTGCTTTTTTCGGGATGTATTTTTGGTCATAAGAACCAGCAAATGTCAAATAATTCACGGGAACACTCGCCCATTGTAGGCGGCTATTGCCTATAAAACGGATGTCCTCACTGAAAAGTCCCGCTTGTGCAGGATTCAGTTGGAGTGGAGCATTGTAAAATTGAGAGAAATGTATATCTTGCGCTCTCAATTGAACCAATGAAATGCTCAACAATAAGGTGTACAATATGTGTGTAGGTCTTGTCAAAGCTCAACTTATTTAACAATTCGTTGAAAAATTTTTGGTAAAGATAAACATTAATCACTTAACTTGTTTTTATCAAAAAGTTAAAATATACTAAGTATCAATGAAAAAAATAGGCATTACTGGCGGAATCGGTAGCGGAAAGACTACGGTTTGCAAAATTTTTGAAACGCTTCATATTCCCATTTATTACGCTGACGACAGAGCTAAGTGGCTCATGGTCAATGATTTAGCGTTGGTAAAGAACATCAAAAACATCTTTGGTGAAGATGCTTATTTGCCCGATAATACACTGAATCGCAAGTATATTTCAGATATTGTATTCCAAAATCAAGCCAAATTGACAGCTTTGAATGAATTGGTGCATCCCGCTGTTTTTGAAGATGGTGAAAAATGGTTTGCAGCACAAAAAAATGCGCCTTATACGCTTAAAGAAGCGGCTCTTTTGGTGGAAAGTAACTCCTATAAACAGTTAGATGCGCTAATCGTTGTGACTGCTCCTTTGGAAACGAGAATTGAGCGTGTTATGCTGCGTGATAAGGCAAAAAAAGAAGAGGTGGAAGCTCGAATTGCAAAGCAATTACCAGAAGATGAGAAGCTAAAATATGCTGATTTCGTAATTGTAAATGATGGGAAAAAGTTGTTGTTGCCACAGGTGATGGCGATACATTCTGAAATTCTAAGTTCGGGATTCTAAATTCTAAATTTCAGAATCGAAAAACAATCTACGTGTCTGATACAGTAATTTAGAATTTAGAATCAAAAAAACAACCTATGTGTCTGATACGGTAATTTAGAATTTAGAATTTTTTAGAATTTAAAATTTAGAATCTGAATCACGGAAAAACTTTATAAATTTTATCTCTTTTCAAGCAACGCTCAAAGCTGACAACATTGTTTTCTATGGTCAAAAGCCCAATGCGATGTTTGCCTATTTTTACTCGATAAGCATTTTTGAAACCACTAAGTTTTTTCAAATCGGGTAATTCTTTGAGTACTGTTGCATTTTCAGCAATTTCGATAACTTCCAATACGCTTTGATAGGTATCTTTTTCTAAATCTTGAAGATCTTTAAAGAACCGCTTCGAGGTGACTACTTGCATTGATTTTTTGTTTTAGAAAATTTTTAACAGTTTCAAGCTCCACAAGCTCTCTTGGCTCTTCCATCATCAGCGCATACAAAGCTGCATCAGATATTTCTTCGAGTTCATCTTCCAACTCAGCTTCTGATTCGTACCAATTGGCTTGTATGCCATGAAGTATAGCAAAATCAGCCAATGCTTTTTGTGTCTGAATATCGTTTGTTTTTAATAATGCGACCATGTTTTTTTATTTTATAAATGGAAATGATTTACTATTTTTATACAAAGATAAGAGAAAAATTTTAAAATTCAAATTCGGAGTTTTAAATTCTAAATTCAGGATTCTAAATTTAGAATCGAAAAACAATCTACGTGTCTGATACAATAATTTAGAATTTAGAATTTTTTAGAACCTAGAATTTAGAATCGAAAACAATATACGTGTCTGATACGGTAATTTAGAATTTAGAGTTTTTTAGAATTTAGAATCCCGAATCAATGCTTTGGAAATACCTCTAATGCCATACTCATTCCTTGTATAAATTGCTGATAATCAAGGTTTAAATTTTCTTTTTTATCAAAAAAATACGATACTAAATTTTCAGTTGCCATATTGCCTACAAGGTCATCTTTTGCCATTGGGCAACCTCCAAAGCCACGCATGGCAGCATCAAAACGAGTACAACCGCTGAGGTGTGCTGCTTCGACTTTTTCACGCCAAGTCTTAGGGTCGCTGTGTAGGTGCGCTCCAATTTCGATGTTCGGGTAAGCAGGAATTAGACTGGAAAAAAGATAATTGATATTGCTCGGATTCGATACACCGATGGTGTCAGCAAGCGAAAGAATTTTGATGTCGAGCTTCACTATTTCGTCCACCCAACGCTGTACGATTTCTACATTCCAAGGGTCGCCATAAGGATTTCCAAAACCCATGGAGATGTAAATAACTAATTTTTTATTTTTAAAAAGACAAATTTCTTGGATTTCTTTGACCCTTTCCAAGGATTCTATGATGGTTGCGTTGGTATTTCGGAGTTGGAAAGTTTCAGAAATAGAAAAAGGATAACCCAAATAAGTGATTGCTGAATGTTGCGCAGCTTCTTCTGCACCACGCTGATTTGCCACAATCGCCAATAATTTGGACTTGGTATTGTCCAAATCCAGATTCGCCAAAACCTCTGCGGTATCTTGCATCTGCGGAATGGCTTTGGGTGAAACAAAACTCCCAAAATCAATCGTGTCAAATCCAGCTTTTAACAATTGATTGATATAATTGATTTTTGATGCCGTTGGGATAAATTCCTTGATTCCTTGCATCGCATCACGTGGACATTCAACAATTTTTATCATAGTTTAATTTTCTCTTGCTTTAAATGCTCCGTATTTTATGGCAATATGCGCCCAAAGTCCTCTTGAGAAACGGTAAATCCAAATAAAATTAATGCCTAAAAACAAAATCAATAAAGCAAAAGAACTGTATAATCCCCAATCAAGTAACCAATGAAAAATCATCACAAAAAAAATGGAAAACCAAGCCGTCAGTCCATAAGAAATAAACATCGAACCGAAGTAAAAACCAGGTTCTGGCTCTAAATTTTGTTTGCATTTCGGGCAAAATTTGTTCATGTCAAAGGCATTCATTTTAAATGTATAGGCACTGCCTTCAAACATTTTCCCTTCTCGACAACTCGGGCAATGGATATTAAAAATACTTTTTGTAAGACTCGGCTTATTCATAAGATAGCTTTTTTTTAAGAAATAAAATTTTTATGTTTGTCTTAGGCAACTGCGAAGCCTGTATATTGTCTTGTTGTAACTATTTACCACTTTCGCAATTTTTTACCACGGAGAAACGGAGAACACAGAGTGTGACAAAAAAATTAGCCGAAGGCTAATTTTTTTGCCTCCGTGTCCTCCGTTTCTCCGTGGTAAAAATAAAAAATCTTCGATTTTTTTAGACGCTAAACAGTTACGTCTTGTTTTTATTTTGTCCAAGGTTCTTTGTCTTTTGCATTCATAATTGTTTTTCCATCATAAATACTTAATCCTTGCCAACTTCCAAACCAAACTTGTCCTTTGTTATCTTCAAGAATACTTAGAGTGACATTAGATGTTAATCCATCTTTGGTTGTGAACTGTTTGAAATTATTGCCATCATATCGGTACACACCACAACCTTCTGCCGTGAACCAAATATTCTCTTGGCTATCTTCATAAAAATTATAAGTTTCTTCACCTTTAATAATTCCATCTTTTGTGAAGTTGGTGTACGTTTTACCATCAAATTTGCTCACACCGCCATAAAAAGTTCCAATCCAAATATTACCTTGTTTGTCTTCTAAAATATCTGCAACATTGTTGTCGGTAAGTCCATTTTTAGCTGTTAAATGAATAAATTCTCCATTTTTATATTTAAAAACTCCATTTCCATCAGCAGCAAACCACATATTTCCATTTTTATCTTCTATGATTTTAAAAACCAATTTGTCAGATAACATAGGTTTTGCATTTTCCACTTTTGAAGCTGGCAACGAAAAAGGTATAAAATTCTCTCCATTAAATTGACAAACTCCTCCTGTCGCTCCAACCCAAATAAGCCCGTTTTTGTCAATGGTTAAGCCCCAAATTTCAGCGTTCACACCTGGTAGTCCTTCTTTGAAGGAAAATATTTTAAATTTTACTCCATCGTATTTTATTAATCCTTCAGATGTTCCAAACCAAATATTACCCTCTTTATCTTCTATAAATTTCTAAAACCCTAAAATTTGGATTTATTCCTGCAATTGTGATTTTTTCAAGTATTCGTCCATCATAGCGTATAATTCCGTCTCCATTTGTCCCAAACCAATAGTTTCCTTTTCTGTCTTGGTGAATTGTCCTTACAAACGCTCTTACCATTCCATTTAAGTTGGTGTGAATTTGAGGAAATGTTGTGTTTTGATTGAAAATGAGTAGTTGAGTGTTCACCTCATTTTCTTTTATATTCGTCACAGGTTTTTCTATCACTTGTCCTGCGCAGGCTAAGATTTGAAGCAACAGAACGGCCAAAAGTATATTCTTTGCTTTAAATATTGTCTTATAACCAATGTTTATCATTTTGTTGGTTCTATAATTGTGCAGCAGTAATACTCCAACTATCTTTTACTAATGCTTTTTTAACAAGCTGGAGATAAATATCTTTTCCCATTCTAAAAGTTTCTACAAAGATAGCTGTTTTTTTAGTGATTTTTATTTTTCATTATTAAAAAAAAGTATTATTTTTGTAAAAAATTTCATACATGATATTTGATTACGTCGAAAAAATAATGGCTTCGGCTGATGCGCCACAACAGCTCGATGCGTTGTACGATGCAATGCAAGATGAAAAAAATCGCCGTCACGATTTTCGCCAATGGATTACACCAAGTGTGAAAGCGGAGTTTATCAATGGCGAACTTGTGCTTCATTCGCCTGTCAAAAAACGACATTTTAGCGTTACAGACTTGCTTTCTCGTCTTCTTAGTATTTATGGAAGTATTAGAAAACTGGGTCGTGTCGCTACGGAAAAAGCAATGATTTCGCTGACTCGAAATGATTACGAGCCTGATTTGGTCTTTTTTTCAAAAGAAAAATACGATACATTTACACTCGATGTTCCAGTTTTCTAAAAACAGAACATTTTTTAAAATTATAAAAAACAATATTTGTTTTTATAGTAAAATATTGATATTTTATTTTTAT
>JAYWHK010000200.1:0-8568 GCA_043777755.1 Saprospiraceae bacterium | reverse complement strand
CGATTCGGTTGTATGAGTATTTGAAAGAAAATGAGTTTAGAAAAGGCGTTTTTGAAGTCAGTATTGACGAACTCAAAGATATGTTTTACATGAGTGCGAAGGACAATCAGGGTAAAGAATTGTACCCTTTGTACGGTGATTTTAAAAAACGTGTTTTACTGAAAGCGCAAGAAGATTTGTTGGAGCATTGCGACATCAAATTTACTTTTTGGGAACGAAAGCAAGGAAAAAAAGTGGTTGGTGTAGTTTTTGAAATATTGCGAAACATCAAGCTAAAAACAGTCTTAAAAACGGATTTGAGCGAAGATTTACCAGAAACTCAAAACAGTGCAAGCGAAGTAAAAAAAGCTCGACAGGAGCTATTTAATGCGCTTTTTTCACAAGCCAAAGTTTTAGAAATCAGTAAATCTGCACTTAGCATGGCAATCGACAATTATTCGGCAGAAGCTGTTCAGCAAGGTTTTGACTATACGATGCTCGAATTTAACAAGGGAAAAATCAAAGAAAATATCGATGGTTATTTTATCGCTGCGGTAAAAAATGGTTTTACGAGCGCTCCTTTTGAAAAAGCGCAAAAACGCAAAAAAAATACACAAGAGCGCAACGAACAACAAAAACAAAAAGAAGCGCAAGAGCAAATCAATCAGAGTATGCACTCCAAACGCATCAATGAAAAAATTCGAGAATTGACCAATGCCGACCCAAGCATTACAGAAACAGCCGTGCAAAATGTTATGGCAAGTAAAGCGGGGCAATTTCGTCTTCGAGTTTTAGGTATCGAAAATCCAGACATTGAGCTTTTTCGTCAAGACGAAATTTTGCGGACATTCGTAAAAATTCAGATTATGGAAGCCTTCAAAAGTGAGTTTGAAGGTTTATGATAAATAAATTTACTCAGATAAAAAAATATTGCTAAAAAATTTATCAATGAAAAATTTTTATTTTTAGATGCAGTCTATTTTTAAAAGTAACAAAATCATTTTTAAAGTAACAAATGATTTTGTTCTTTTAAAAAACGGTTTTTTTATCTAAAAATTTTTTATTTGCGAGTAGCGTTATTTCCCTTATATCATATATAGAAAAGTAGGGTGTTTTTAGGCTGAAAAAACTGTTTTATTACGAATTATAATTTTAAAGAAAAAAAGTGATTTTATTCCTTTAAAAAATAATTTTTTCCTCTTAAATAATTTATTTGTAAACGGACTATTTCCCTTATATCATATATAGAAAAGTAGCGTGTTTTTAGGCTAAAAAAACTGTTTTACACGAATTGCAAGTGAAAAACTATTTGTGAATAGAAATGTAGCGACAAAAAATAGATTATACCTTTTACTACTCAGAAGAAAAAACATTATCAAAAATTTTTTATCCAAACAAATCTAATTTTATGTATTTTACAAATGCCCTTATTGTTGAGGATTTTCAAATTTTTATAGATTATCTTGCTACCAGAAATGTGTCTTTGACGGCTTCTAAAAATGTATTGAAGTCGTCAGATTTATTAATCTTGAACGAAAAGATGTCTTCGTTTCAGACTAAATTCGTAACGAATAAAACAAAGCAGGAGCAAATGGGCTTGATAAACACTTTTTTTTATATTGCCAAAAGTGCAAATTTATTTATTCCAGCAGTTTCAAAAAAAGAAGTCGTATTTCAACCCAATGAAGCAAAAATAAAGGAATACGAAGAACTTAGTGATGATGCAAAATACTTTTTTTTGTTAGAGGCATTTTGGTCATTTATAGATTGGGACGAGGCGTTTGACTGCCGTAGTTTTTGGAAATCAGATGCGCTCCAAAAACTTTTGAAGAAAAATACACCCAATAAAGCAATGACAGTATCTTGTGTTGAACTGAAACGAAAGGGAGTGGTAAGCGGTGGCGTTTATAAATTTTTTGATGAAGTTATGTCCGCTTTTGGCTGTATAGAATTATTTTGGGATAAAAATTTGGTCGATGCTCCTAAAAATAAATATGTTTATCCTTACGAAGCAATGTCATTGACAGTTCATGGAGCATTGATATTACCTGTTTTATTTGAAGAACGCTCTCAGTTTGGGTGGAATTTAGAAAATCGGTTGATAGATGCTTACTTTGAATTTGAAGAAAGCGAAGAAAGAATGGGGCATTTTGAAGATGCTTTTAAAATTGCTTTCCCTAATTTAAAAGCAGAAAACTCGCTTCTACAAGTGCGTTTTCCTTTGCGAAAAGGGCTTTATAGGTTTAAAGTTAGTTTTGAGAAAGAAATGTATCGCATCATAGAAATTGCAGGTTCTGACACTTTTGAAGATTTGCATTTAGCCATTCAAGATGCCATTGATTTTGAAAATGACCATCTTTATTACTTTTCATTGACAGGTAAAAGTGCAGTCTATAACTCATTTGCGTTTTGGTCGCCTGATGGCGATGATGGTGTTCGTACAACGATGGTTCAAATAGGAGAAACCAATTTGTACAAAGGACAGCAAATTTTATACTATTTCGATTTTGGAGCGAGCTGGAATTTTGATGTGGTTTTATTGGATATTGAGGAAAATACAGCAGAACCAAAAGAGTATAAAATTACTCAAAAAATTGGGGAAAGCCCAAAGCAGTATGATTGGGATGGTGACTGGGAGGAGGATTAGAGATGTAAAGGAAATAAACGCTTCAATGTAGGTAAGTGAGCGTTAAAAATTACTTGTAACTATTTTGTCAACGAAAAAATAGTTACAAGTAATTTAGCCTGAGTACTTAGAATTTTTTAGTTTGTCTTAATCATCAAAATTAGTCGATAACAACCAATTTTTTAATTAACTTTTGACCATTTTGTTCTAACTGATAATAAAATATACCAGAAATTCCTAAGTCTGTTTTATTCAGTTTCACTTCATTGTAACCCTTGTTAAAATTATTAAAATGTTTTATAATTTTACCAGAAATATCACTAATAGTTAGCGTTGCATTGTTATTTTGTGGTAAATTGAAACTTATAACAGTAGCATCATTGAATGGATTTGGATGATTTTGATATAATTCTAACCCGTCACTAATCTCGTTGTTAAATTCTAATACAGGTGTCAGTGTGATAGCTTCTTTGTTGTACGCTTCTTTTGCAGTTACGCTACTGGTAATTTTTGTACTTTGGCTCAAAATACCACTTTTTTTAGCTCTGAAAACAAGTGTAAATAATTCTTCACTTGCCTCTGCAACTACAATCGCACTTGTTGTAATTATACCGTTTTCTCTCACTTCAAAATTATCTTTATTTCCTTCAATATTTAGTAACTCTAAGTTTTCATTATCGTATTCAAATGTGAACTGATAGCCCATGATATTAGCAAAATCTTTGGCGTTTAAGGTCATTCGTACTTCATCATTTGCTTTATAGAGTTGTTCGTCAGTATTAATACTAAATGCTTTTTGCACCTCGTTACCACGACCTGTTGCATTACCATTAGTAGTTGCATTACCATTTACATCACCAATTTTTACACCAATAAAATCTGTATTTGTTGCAGTTGTTATGCCATTTTGGAATTTTATATTTTCAGGAAAAATCGTCAAAAATGGATTACTTGGCGAAGGGAACTGATATGTTCTATCTACAAACCGCCATGATGTATTTTTTGTAAAGTTTGACTGAACAGCCAAAATCATTTTACGTAATTCCACAACGTCCGCAGTGGTAATTGTACCGTTGCGATTAACATCTGCTGCTATCATTTGGTACGGAGAAGTCAAAGGTTGTACTCCTAAAATATGTTTAGAAATCATTACCAAGTCTAAAGTAGAAACACCATTTAAAGGGTTTGTGTTTTTTTCAGGCGTAATCGTATATTGACCTAAAATGGGCAAATCTTTAAATTGATATTTTCCTGTAATAGCAGATAAAACCTTGTTTGTCTTAGTGCCTTCCAGTTTTAACATTGTGTTTTCTACACTTTCATTTTTCTCGGTAACTACTTCTCCACCAAGTGATTTCATTTGAATCGACGAATAACCACAAATATTTTGGTTATCTTGAACATTTACTTCAGTTTCACAGTAATCCCAATTACCAGCCTCATCGCCTACCCAAAGTGCTACTTTTATCAAGTAAGCATTAGGGTTGGCAGGATCAGAGACTGTTCCTACTGGCGGACAAACAAATGTGTAGCTTGTTTTCATAGTATCTGGGTTCAATGTAGTTATATTGATTACAGCTGGGTCAGGAGCAGGTACTTGAATTTTAAGTTTCAATTTGCTTTGCGTTGTACAATTGTCATAACTTCCTGCATCAAGTATTTTGGCATCAATCATGACCATTTTTGTAGCCATTAATTCAGCAGCTATCCAATGATGACAGACAGGAGTAGGCTTTTTGGTATCTTTGACAGTTACTTTTACATCAGTGGAGTTGAAATTACCACAAGCGTCAGATGTTTTGAAACGTACGATATAATCTCCATATTCATTTTGTGTAAATGTTTTTTCTCCTAAAAAAGTTGTTCCAGATTGTACAATATAATTATCCTTTACATTTATGATTTCGTAAGAATCAGCCGTTACACCTGTACAATCCGTAGAGTTTGGCTTAGAAATTGTCAATTTTGTTTTACATTCTTTTCCCATGGTTTCGGTTGTTACTGTTCCAGCCACAATTGTAGGTGGTGTTAAATCTATCACCTTGATAATTTGTTGGAACTCCATGTACCCATCTGTATCAAAAGCATAACATTTTTCCGCATCAACTATATCTTGTATTTCTTTACGACAAGGCGCATCAGGATCTAAAACACCTTTTATTCTATCAGGACGCAATAAATCAATATTGGTATAGGTTCTGTCTTGAATAGTGCAGCCTGAGCCAGTTTTCCTTACTTCGCCTTTATTTCCGTTAAAATTCGTTTGTGGCTGACACCAATTCAATACTTTCCAAGTACGAATTATTTTGAAACACGCATCTGGAACTACTTTAAAAATCTCATCTTTGTATTCCACGCCTACCAACGGACAAGTTTTACCTAAGTTTTTGATATTAGGTTCTCCTGTCGCAATAGGGTCTGTTGCGTACGTTTTGTTATCTGTGCAAGTCAGTATTACATCTTGTGGAAAAGTGACGGTATAAGCCGAACGATTTTCTGAAATATAATTAGTGATTGCCGTAGTCGAAAGACCAGATTTATCCTTGATTGTTATAGTATGTTTGACTGTTCCATTTCCACAATTGTCTATACTGCCAGATTGCAAATAAGATGATTTTGCATTACAATTATCATAATAACCAGGGTTATTTGCTGATGGATAATCTATTAAAGATTTGGTTTTCAACGAATTAGCATTTAACCAAGTAGTTGCATCAGGCGTATTCCCACAACACACAATCGTATCTCGACCAAATGCAACAGGCGATAATTTATCTTCAACAATCACATTTACCATACAAACATTTGAGTTTCCGTAACAGTCAGATACTCGCATCATTACCATTATGGCACTATCCGCACAAGTAAAAGTAATTGATTTGTTGTATGTTGTTTCTGAAATACGTTTTATTTCAAATGAATTTACGTCAAGACAACAGTTGTCATTTGAACCGTCATTTACTACTTCTGCTAATAAAATCGCATTTCCATTAGTACCCAAAGACACCTTTGTGTTTAAATCGCAAACTGCGATAGGGGCTACTAAATCTTTTACTTCCATCTTTTGCGTTGCTGTTTGAGAATTGCCACAATTATCAGTCGCTGTCCAAACTAAAATATATGTTCCTACGGCTAAACCTTTGATGGTTATTACTCCATTCACAGCTGTAAATCCAATAGCAGTAGTCATTGATGTTGCATTTAAGGTGTAAATCAAATTATTATCACAATTATCTTTTGCTTTTGGCACATCTATTTCTGCATCTGAAACACAATTTTTCAGACTTGTACTAATCGTAATATCGGGAAAAGTACTCGTAAATACAGGTTTTGAAATATCTTTTATTTCTATTGTTTGATTGGTTGTGAAAATTAAATTACTACAATTGTCTGTCACTAACCATTGGCGAGTAATTGTATAACCTGTACCACAAATCGGTATTTTTACGTCCGTATAAATATATGACAAATCACAAACATCTGAAACTGCTATAACAGTGCCACCTACTGTCAAAGTTGGTATTCCTGCCGAACTTGGTGCAGGGTTGCCTTTTGCATCTTTTACAAATGTTTCATCACAATTATATTGTTTTTTATTGATACTTAGAATACCTCCATTTAGGTTAGTGCGTTCAAAATTAATAGTTTGTTCGCAAAATGATTGATTTCCAAAAATATCAATCATTTTGTATGTTCTATTGATACGTTTTGTTATAAATGTACCTGATGCACAAGGTAAATCTGCTACATTATCGCTATAACTTGCTGTCACATCTGAACAATCTGTAAATGTTGGTGCTATTACAGCACCTAAAACTTGACCACTTGTAAACGTTCCGTTGGTATTTTCATTAACTAAATCAGAGCATTTTACAGTCACCGTTGTATTTGGGCAGATAGCCTTAGGCGGTTCATTATCTTCTATTTTTAGCGTACCTGTACAACTGTTTCCTACTAAATCTGTCAATTTATAAGTATAAATTTTCCCGACATTGGCTACTGTCAATGGTTGCGGAATTAAGTTTATACCATTAAAAATGGTTACACTAAATCCTGCATTGGTATATCCTGCATTTTTTGGAAAAAAGAATTCTGGCAATGGTATAAGTGAACAACTACTTCCCAAAGACAAATTTACTGCATTGTGACAAACCAACGTACTTGGCATAATTGCTACCGATTTATTCACTTTTTGTAGGCAAGTCGCATTATCTAATGTTTTTCCATCGTTTGGACTTGCATCAGTAGCATCAAAATTAATTTCTACATTATGTACTCCCACTCCTAATATTGCTGGATTTAGAACAGTTGAAGCAATACCGTTAATAAAAAACGTTTTTGTACCCGTAGAACCATTAATTTCAGAAGCGTTAAGGGTTATTGGTGCAGAAAGCGTGTTGAAAACAGTATTTAGACCAATAAAATTCGGCGTTGGATAGTAGCACAAATTACTCATAGATAATTCAGAGCCAGGTATAACCGTTCCCAAAGCGTCCACACGTTCTACGACTAAACTATAAGCCACGCTGTCTATCAATGTTCCTTTCAAATCATATTTTGCAGGATTTCCAGATTGAGGTACTAACGGTGTATTTTGAGGTATCAAATCAGAAGATGTAGGTAACGAAGGCGGTGCTGCAATAGTAGGCTTATACAAGCCTACCAGTGTTTTTACCCTAAAATTCATTCCTGCTAAACCGTTTGTAGTCGCTGTTTCACTAAATTGTCCATCTTTGATAGTCGTTGAATTATTTTTACAAACACATGGGTCTGAAATACTTGTTGTACAAAAGGTGTTACAAAGTGTTCCATCTAAAATAGTGACCACCGCAGAACCAACACTGGTATTTCCGCAAGCATCTGCCACTGAAACAATTATTGTATTTGTTCCAATATTAGAACAATTAAAATTCGTTTTACTCAAAGTAATCATTAAATCTGATGCTACCGTACAATTGTCATTTGTACCATTATTTATATCTGCAAAACTTATTGTAATCGGGGCGTTCAATGTTTTAGTAATATTTTTCACTATTACTATTGGTTTTGTATTGTCACGCACTGCAATTTGTTGAGAACAAGTTGCTGTATTGTTAGAAACATCGGTAGTTGTCCAAGTTCTCGTAAAAGTACTCGTACCAGTACAACCCGCAAGTGTCGCCAAATTATCCGAATAAGTATTAGTCACTGAGTTACAATTATCAAATACCGTAGGATTGCCTAAACTTGTATTAATAGAAGGGTCTTTATTATCTGAACACTCTATCGTAACTGTAGCAGGGCAAGTGATTGTTGGCACAGTTACATCTTGTATAGTGATGACTGCCGTACAAGTTGAAGTATTTGCCGCCGCTCCTGTAACAGTCAATGTTACTGTATTTGTACCTGCATTGGAACAATTAAAACTTGTTTTACTAAGTGAATAAGTCAAAGTAGGAGAGCAAGCATCAAAACTTCCATTGTTCACTTGTGCAGGTGTCAAAGTTGCAGTACCATTTGCAGCCAAATTTAAGGTTACATTTTGGCAAATAGCCGTAGGTAATGATGAACCTATTGAGGTTACATTTGAAGTGCGCACGGCAGTACAGCCGTTTTGGTCTGTTACGGTTACTTTATAAGTTCCTGTTGCTAAGTTATCGAAAAAGCCACTTGTATTCGTAATAATCGGCGTAGTAGAAATACTAAAACTGTACGGTAATAACCCATTGACGGCAGTCGTCGTAATACTTCCGCTTGACGGATTAGCACAAGTCGCTGATACTGGCGTATTGGTAGCAAATATCGCAACATTGCTTATCGTTACATTTACCGCTATTGTAGTCAAACCTGTATTATCTTTTACCTTCATTTTATACAAACCTGTGTTCAAATTGGTAAAAATAGGCGAAGCCTGAAAAGAAACACCATCGTCTTTTGAATACTGATAAGGACTTGTTCCACCCATCGCAGCGAGTTCGATTGTT